>DAOTXI010000431.1:0-2893 GCA_034435475.1 Anaerolineales bacterium | reverse complement strand
ACGTTAGGAAGTTATACATTCACGGCACCGACAAGCCCGACACCTGGGTGGACATCTCCGAAACCATCGATATCAAAGTAAAAGCATTACAACAGCACGCCAGCCAGGTGCCCGTGGATGAGGTTGAAAAATGGATGAAGGACTGGGCGAAGGAAGACGCAAAGGATAAAGAGTTTGAATATGCCGAGTCGTACCGCGTGATGAAGTTCTCGGAGGAAGAAGCGGAGCAGTAGGGTATGATTTTTGCAAGTTACGAGTTTCTTGTTTTTTTTACGTTCGTTCTTGCCCTGTACTGGATATTCCCCAAGCGAAACTGGCAAAACCTGCTCTTGCTGGTTTCGAGCGCGGTTTTCTACGGTTGGATCGCCCCCTGGCATGTTCTCGTCCTGTTCGGCTCCACGGTCATGGATTATCTTCTCGCGCTTGGAATGGCGCGTTGGAAGTCAAGATCAACCGCCCTGCTGTGGATCGGTGTGACACTTAACCTCGGGCTGCTTGCCTTCATAAAATATTTTGTGTGGCTCAGGTCGCCGCTCAATGGATTTTTTACCGAAAATTTTGGGGTTCAGGGCGGGATATTTGCATCATATATCGTCCTGCCTTTGGGGGTCTCGTTTTATGCGTTGAAGAAGATCGGGTATCTGATTGACATAAACCGCGGCTCGCTTAAACCGGAGCGGGACCTGATCGCTTTTACGGCGTATGTTTCCTTCTTCCCGCAGGTATTTTCCGGTCCAATTGACCGCCCGCAGAAATTGCTTGCCCAGTTACAGTCTGCGCGTTATTGGTCTGGTTCCAACTTCCACCATGCATGGACCCTGCTCGTGATGGGCTTCTTCAAGAAGATCGTCATCGCAGATACGGTGAACGTCTTTGTGGACCAGGTCTTTCTGATGCAGGAGCCTTCGAAGGTTTTCCTGATTGTCGGCGCGCTCGGTTTCACCCTGCAAATCCTCGTGGACTTTTCCTCCTATACCGACCTTTCGCGCGGGTTTGCCTTTCTGCTAGGTTTGCAAACCGCGGAAAATTTCAACAAGCCATATCTTGCGCTTACCCCCGGCGAATTTTGGAACCGCTGGCACATGTCCTTCTCGTTCTGGTTGAGAGATTATGTCTTCTTTCCACTGCGCCGCGCGATGTTGAAAACAAAAAGAATTCCGGAGTTTGTTTCGCAAGCCATCCCGCCTCTTGTAACCATGTTCATCAGCGGGCTTTGGCACGGCACAGGTTTCACCTTCATTGTTTGGGGTTTGTATTACGGAGTCTTGATCGCGGCGTATCAATGGGCGGGCATCCGCGGGGAATGGAAGCCGGAGAACCGCATCGGACGCTTCCTTGCCTGGCTGGTTATGTTCAATTTCATCGTCTTCGGCTGGGCGATCTTCCGCGCCGGGTCCCTGCCTTGGCTGTGGAATGTGCTGATAGTCGCGCCTTTTTCCAACACTCCCGCCGAATTGACCGCCGCACTGGTGATCTTGACCATGACCGCATTTTATGCCCTGCTCCTGCTGGCAAAACATATCGTTGACCAAACCTCCCCAGACCGGGTAAATCTCCGCGCCTTCTATTATGCTGCGGCAGCGGCGCTGACAGTTATCTTTATGAACTCATCCTCGCCAGACTTCATCTATTTCCAATTCTGATGGCATCGAAAACCCTCTTCCAGCGCTCCCTGCTCGTTCTCGGATTACTCCTTCTCACAAGCGGAGTTACCCTGCCCGGATATTACAACCTTCCCTACCCCGCGCCTCTCGATCCGCGTTTCGAGGCGGGAGTGAAGCAGGAACATGTCGTGGGCATCGAGGAATCCCGACCGGATTTCGTCCTGATCGGCGACTCGGTCCTTTATGAAGGCGTGGACCCGACCATTCTTTCTCAAGAATCCGGCGCGGCTGTGTATTCAATCCCCGTCCCCGGCTCGGGCACGGCGGCATGGTATCTCGTATTGAAGAACGTCATCCTCGAATCTTCGCACCGCCCCAGGTATGTGGTCATCCTGTTCCGCAATACAATGCTGACGGTCCCTCAATACCGAACCACAGGACGCTACTTTGAACTGCTCGACGATTACGCCACAAGGAATGAACCCCTGCTCGCTCAACTGGCATTCATCCAACAAATGAGCCCGGCGGAAAAATTCGCAGCAAGATACATTCCGCTCTACAGCGCGCGGCTGGAGATACGCGAAGACCTGGATAATCTCCTGCGCTACAAAATCCCCAATGTGTTGACCGGCTGTGACCGCGCCTGCGTGGACGAATCTGTCGGCGCGATGTTCGGCAGGGAGGTGAATCTTTCCGCGCTCAACCAACGCATGGAAGACGCCGCGCAGACCTTGTATGACCCGGCGGAAATGAACTTCGAGAAACAGGTCGCCGGTTCATTCCTCCCCCACCTGATCGAGTTGACGCGACAAAACGGCGTCACCCTCATCCTTGTGCGGACGAAGATCATCCACAATGAACCCCTTGAATTGGAAGAGTACAACGCGGCATTGGAAGCATACCTGGGCGGATATGAACACGTCACCCTGCTCGATTACTCGACAGACCCGCGCTTCAGCCAGGCAGAGTACGTCGACTCCCTGCACATGAACGCCGACGGCAGGAAAAAGTTCTCAAAAATCCTGGCGGGCGAGTTCAGGGAGATTCTTTCAAGATAGGGGGATGAGGCGTAATTCGTAACTGATGTTACGCAGTAGGGGCGACCTGCTCACATCCATGAGAATTTTCTTTCGCCAGAAAGGGTCGCCCTGCCGCCGGGACAACCCTCCCTTTGAGGATAAAGGTTCTGGCAGGCATGGACGGGTTGCCCCTACGGAAAATCGCGTAAGGTGAGTTTGTAACACATAAAACAAGGGAAAAGGAATTTCAAAACGCAAGAGGCCCAAACC
>DAOTXI010000430.1:0-1510 GCA_034435475.1 Anaerolineales bacterium | reverse complement strand
GCAAAGCAGGCGTCAAAAAGTGCAAGGTCGCCTGCTCGAATGGCACCAATTCCCCATTTTTCCAAATAAATTTGGACTCCATTCCCATAACTCATTCTCCTTTTGTTGGGATAGGGACTGCCCCTATCCTGATCTTTATAAGATGATGATAACCGCGAGGGTTATCTCTACAGCCTGTTAATAATTTCATCTGCCATCTGACGGGTGGTTAACGTGCCGCCGAGGTCTGCCGAACGGACCCCGTCTGTGATCGCTTGATGCACTGCTGCTTCAATGGCAGTCGCTTCTGCTTCCAACTTGAACGAGTGCCGTAACATCATCGCTGAAGAGAGGATTGTACCAATAGGATTTGCGATTCCCTTTCCAGCAATATCTGGAGCGGATCCGTGAATCGGCTCATATAAGCCGACAGTTGCCTGGCCCAAACTGGCAGAGGGCAACATCCCCATCGATCCTGCCAAAACAGACGCTTCATCTGTGAGGATGTCGCCGAACATGTTCTCAGTGACAACCACATCCATCCATGCCGGACCGGTGATAAGGCGCATGGAAGCAGTATCTACCAGCGTATGCTCAAGCTCGATGTCAGGATTCGCTTTCCCGATGTTCGAGGCGATCTGTCGCCACATGCGGGATGATTCCAAAATATTGGCTTTATCCACCGAGGTGACTTTTTTCTTGCGTCCACGGGCGAGGGTGAAGGCAAGTTCGACAACGCGCTTGATCTCGTAATCGTAATACTCGAGGGTATCGACAGCGCGCTCTTTGCCATTGACCATTTCGCGGGTCTTGGGCTGACCGAAGTACAAACCGCCTGTGAGTTCGCGCACGACGAGGATATCAACGTCTTTGAGTTTCTCGGGCTTGAGCGGCGAGGCATCCATCAACGCCGGGTGGACTTTGACCGGGCGTAAATTGGCAAACACACCAAGACCTTTACGCAGCGCAAGCAAACCACGCTCAGGGCGGTCTTTGGCATTGGGGTCATCCCATTTCGGTCCACCGACGGCGCCGAGCAGAACCGAGTCGGAGGCTTGGCAATCGGCGAGGGTTTCATCAGTGATGGACTTGCCGTATTTATCAATGGAGCAGCCGCCCATCAGACGTTCTTGAAAATTGAATGTGTGATTGTATTTGCTGGCAACTTTTTCCAGCACGCGCACGGCTTCACCGACCACTTCTGGTCCGATGCCGTCGCCGGGGAGTAGGGTGATTTTGAAGTTCAAAGTGTCTCCTGATGTTTACGTATTACGCATTACGTAATACGTGATTCGTAATACGTAATTGGTTAGTGGGCGATCATGAGTCCATATTCCACAGAATCCGCCAACGCACGCCAACTGGCTTCAATGATGTTCGTGCCTGCGCCGACGGTGCTCCAGCGTGAATTGGTGTTGCGGGTGTCGATGAGGACGCGGGTAATGGCTTCGGTGGCGTGATCAGAGTCTAAAATGCGGACTTTGTAATCAGACAGGGTGAATTTCATGATCTGCGGATAATAGTCTTTGAG
>DAOTXI010000429.1:0-6499 GCA_034435475.1 Anaerolineales bacterium | reverse complement strand
GCACACTCTCTGCGCTGGGTCCGGGTGGTCTGCGCCGTGAACGCGCCGGGTTCGACGTCCGCGACGTGCATCACTCGCACTATGGACGCATCTGCCCGATTGAAACGCCGGAAGGTCCAAATATCGGTCTGATTGGACGTCTCGCCTCCTTTGCCAGAGTGAACGAATACGGTTTTATCGAAACGCCTTATCGTAAAGTATATCGCGCCCTTCCCGCTGATAGCGAATTGCTGGAAGGACGCACATTGCGCGAAGCGGTGTACGACCCGAAATCTGAAGAACTGCTCTTCGAAGCAGGCACTGAAATTGACTCCAAGACTGCCAAGCGCCTTTCACGTTTGAATTCCGAGATCGCCATCGTTCCGTATGTGTCGGACGATGTCATCTATCTCTCCGCTGATGCTGAAGACAAGTACACCATTGCCCAGGCGAACGCCGCATTGACCGATAAAAAGGAATTTTCACGCGAACGCATCGCCTGCCGTTATCACTCCGGCTTCCTCTTCTCCAACGCCGAAAGCGTGGACTTTATGGATGTCGCCCCGCATCAGGTGGTCGGCATCAGCGCGGCATTAATCCCCTTCCTTGAACATGACGATGCCAACCGGGCTCTCATGGGCTCGAACATGATGGCTCAGGCGGTTCCATTGGTCCGACCCGAAATTCCGCTCATCTCTACGGGGATGGAGAAACATGCGGCTCTGGACTCAGGACAGGTCGTAGTGGCTGAAGCGGACGGCGAAGTGGTGTCTGTAACCGGGTCCACCATTACCGTCAAAGAAAAGAGAAGCGGCACGCGCGTTTATCAACTCCGCAAATATCAACGCTCCAACCAGAGCACTTGCATTGACCAGCGTCCCTCCGTTGTAAAAGGTCAACTCATCAAGGCTGGCGATATCATCGCGGATTCATCCTCGACAGATAATGGACAACTCGCCTTGGGGCAAAATGTTGTCATTGCCTTCCTCTCATGGGAGGGAGGGAACTTCGAAGACGCCATTTTGCTTTCTGAACGCCTTGTTCAGGAAGACCGCTTCACCTCTGTTCACATCGAAAAATATGAAGTGGAAGCACGCGATACCAAACTGGGTCCCGAAGAGATCACGCGCGATATTCCGAACGTCGGCGATGATGCCATCAAGGACCTCGACGAAAACGGCATCATCCGCATCGGCGCGGAAGTCGGTCCGAATGATATTCTTGTCGGCAAGATCACACCCAAGGGTGAAAAAGAACTCACCCCTGAGGAACGTTTGCTGCGCGCGATCTTCGGTGAAAAATCCCGCGATGTGAAAGATACCTCCCTGCGTATGCCTCACGGTGAACGCGGGAAGGTTGTAGATGTAAAGGTCTTCACCCGCGAAGAAAATTCCGATCTTGCCGCAGGCGTGGATACAATGGTCCGCGTTTCCGTAGCCCAGCGCCGCAAGATCACCGCTGGCGATAAAATGGCGGGGCGGCATGGGAACAAGGGCGTCGTCTCCAAGGTTGTGCCTGTTGAAGACATGCCTTTCCTCGAAGATGGCACGCCTGTGGACATCATCCTTAACCCCCTTGGCGTGCCCGGTCGTATGAACATCGGTCAGGTGCTGGAAGTCCATCTCGGTTGGGCGGCAAAACGACTCGGTTATCGCGCCGTGACCCCGGTATTCGATGGAGCGAGCGAAGAACAGATCGAAGCCGAGCTCGCGCGCGCCTGGATCGTGGATCAGGCATGGAAAGAAGCCGGTGTCCGCGCCTGGGAATGGATCAAGGGACAGGAATATGATCCCAATACCATCGAAGATGATGATGAAGTCCGCCGCCTCTACCTGGAAGATTGGCTGGACAAACGCCGCTACGATGTTTACAGTTTGAATGACCCCGCGTATGCGCATCGCGCCACTGCCCGTGAATGGTTGCGTGAAAAGGGATATGAAAATCCCGATGAAATTCTGCTTGAAGACCGCAGGAGCGCAATCCGCGATCCGAAATTGGACGATATGGCAATCAGCGCCTGCTTGCGATTATGGCTTGAAACCAATGGAGTTTCGCGGCGGGTTGCAGAAGATAAGGTATATGAAACTGCTCAGGAACTTGCGAAGGAGAAGGGGATTCCGCTTCCCATTCTTGGCAAGCAAACCCTGCGCGACGGAAAAACCGGTCTGCCTTACGACCAGCCTGTAACAGTGGGAGTAATGACAATCCTCAAGCTGCATCATCTGGTTGAGGATAAGGTCCATGCGCGTTCTACCGGCCCGTACAGTTTGGTGACCCAGCAGCCACTGGGCGGCAAGGCTCAATTTGGCGGTCAGCGTTTTGGCGAAATGGAAGTGTGGGCGCTTGAAGCCTACGGCGCCGCGCATACTTTGCAGGAAATGCTCACGGTTAAGTCCGACGATGTTCAAGGACGCGTCAACACTTATGAAGCCATTGTCAAGGGTGAGCCCATCGAAGAGCCGAGCATCCCTGCTTCCTTCCGCGTTTTGGTCAAGGAGTTGCAATCTCTGGGCTTGGCAGTCGAGGCGATTAATGAAGGCGGCGATGTTGTTAGGTTTGGCAAAGATGAAGAGAAGACCCATCCGCCGAAACACGACACCGGGTTGCTCAGTTTGGGAGAAGGGCAATCCAGAAAAAAGTAGCCGTTTTCCATTGACGTTGTAAAAATGGCATGATAAAATGCCATGCCTTTGTCAAGGAAAAGGGTGCGGCAATTTTTCCCGCCCCGAAAAAAACTGGCAGCTACAAATGAGGCCATCAGGGAACGATGTTGATGGTCTCATTTATTGCGAAAAAACAAAAATAAATCGTTGATTAGAAGATATTGAAATCGGAGGCTGATCGTGCCGACAGTAAACCAGATGGTCCGCAAGGGCCGCAAAGATAAGAAATCGAAGAGTAAAGCGCCTGCTTTGCAGTTCACGTTGAACAGTTATAAACAGCGCCGCTTCCGCCAGGATAAGGGCGCGCCCCAGAAACGCGGCGTTTGCACTGTTGTGCGTACCATGACCCCCAAGAAACCGAATTCGGCGCTTCGGAAGATAGCCCGTGTTCGCTTGAGCAATGGTATTGAAGTGACCGCCTATATCCCGGGCGAAGGGCATCAGTTGCAGGAACACTCGGTTGTTCTTGTCCGTGGTGGTCGTGTTAAGGACCTTCCCGGCGTTCGTTACCATATTGTACGCGGCACCCTCGATACCACCGGCGTCGCAAATCGCAAACAAGCCCGTTCCAAGTACGGCGCAAAACGACCCAAGTAATGGAGTAGCCCAGTCATGCGCAGAGCAAAACCCGAAAGACGGGAACTTCTTCCCGATATCCGATTTAATAGCATAAACCTCCAGGTTGTCATCCAACACGTGTTGAAGCGCGGCAAGAAAAGCGTCGCCGCCGGACTGGTGTACGACGCCATGGACTTGATCAAGGAACGCACTGAAAAGAATCCAATGGAAGTTTTCGATGCGGCGCTCAAGAACGTTGGTCCGGTCATGGAAGTCCGCCCGCGGCGCGTGGGTGGCGCAACCTACCAGGTTCCGATGGAAGTTTCGGCAGATCGCCGCACCACCCTGGCAATTCGCTGGATTCTCAGTTCCGCCCGCGAACGATCCGGGAAATCCTTCCCCGACAAACTTGCCTCGGAATTGATTGACGCATCGAACGAAACCGGCTCGTCAATCCGCAAACGCGATGAGACTCACAAAATGGCGGAAGCGAACCGCGCTTTCTCCCATTACCGCATTTAGTCGTTATTTGATACAAGGAACAGGTAGTAGATAGAAATGGCACGCGAACATCCGCTCGAAAAATACAGGAATATTGGGATTATTGCCCACATTGACGCCGGGAAGACGACCACCACCGAGCGGATCATGTTCTATACCGGTTTAACCCACCGGATCGGCTCTGTTGATGATGGAACAACCGTAACAGACTGGATGGTCCAGGAGAGAGAGCGCGGCATCACAATCGTATCCGCGGCTGTCTCTGCTGAGTGGAAGGGTTATCAGGTCAACATTATTGATACTCCCGGTCACATTGACTTTACCGCTGAAGTTCAACGTTCCCTCCGTGTGTTGGATGGGGGCGTTGTTGTGTTCGACGCCGTCCAGGGTGTGGAACCACAGTCTGAAACTGTCTGGCGTCAGGCTGACCGTTATGGCGTTCCCCGCATCTGTTTTGTCAATAAGATGGATCGGGTTGGCGCTTCCTACGAACGCACCATCGAAACCATCATTGACCGCCTCGGGGCGAACCCGATTCCCATGCAGCTCCCGATCGGTTTTGAGGCAACCTTCAAGGGAATCATTGATCTTCTTACCATGCAGGCTATTGTTTGGGAGGACGATCTCGGCAAGGAACCCAAAGTCACTGAAATTCCCGGGGATATGAAAGCGCAAGCAGAGGAAGCCCGCGCAAAAATGGTGGAGAAGGTCGCGGAACTTGACGATGACCTGACGCATAAATTCCTCGAAGCGCAGGAAATTACCATACCTGAACTTAAGGCAGCTTTGCGCAAAGGCGTGATTGCCAATAAAGCCACGCCAGTCTTTTGTGGATCGTCATTAAAGAATAAAGGCGTTCAGGCAATGCTTGACGCAGTTGTGGATTACCTGCCGTCCCCGGCGGATAAGCCGACCATTGCCGCTTCCGAGCCTGGAAACCCTGAAAATGCGTTTGAACTCCCCACAGTGGATGATGCTCCACTCAGCGCGTTGGTGTTCAAGATCGTCACCGATCCCTATGTCGGTCGTCTTGCTTATATTCGCGTATATTCGGGTGTTTTGAGCCAGGGGCAGACTGTTCAGAATAGCACCAAGGGTAAGAAGGAACGCATCGGTCGTTTGTTGAGAATGCATGCCGACCGCCGTGAAGATATTACAGAAATTCGCGCGGGCGATATTGGCGCTGTGCTTGGTTTCAAAGAATCTTTTACCGGCGACACTCTTTGTGATAATAAATCCCTGGTTTTGGAAAGCATTTCCTTCCCTGAACCCGTTATTTCCATCGCCATCGAGCCGAAGAGTTCGAGCGATCAGGAAAAGATGGGCGAGGCGTTGCGAAAACTTGCCGAGGAAGATCCCACATTCCGCGTTAATTCCGATGACAGCACCGGTCAAACTGTGATACGCGGGATGGGTGAGTTGCACCTCGATATCATCGTTGACCGCCTCCTGCGTGAATTCAAGGTACAGGCGAATGTCGGTACCCCGCGTGTTGCCTACCGCGAATCGATCACGAAGCCTGTCAAGGAAGTCAATTACAAATACGCGAAACAGTCCGGTGGTAAGGGGCAATACGGTCATGTCGTTTTCTCTCTTGAGCCGGGCGAGCGTGGAAGCGGCATCGTTTTCGAGAATAAGATCGTAGGCGGCGCCATTCCGAAGGAATACATCAACCCGGTCGAAAAGGGTTTCCGCGAGGCGTGTGAAAGCGGCGTGCTTGCAGGCTACCCGGTTGTGGATGTGAAGATCGTCCTCTTCGATGGCTCCTTCCACGAAGTTGACTCAAGCGAAATGGCGTTCAAGCTTGCCGCATCCATCGGTTTCAAGGAAGGCGCGCATAAGGCCAACCCAATTCTTCTTGAACCGATGATGAAAGTGGAAGTTGTCGTCCCCGAGGAATATCTTGGGGATGTAATGGGGCAGGTCAACAGCCGCCGTGGCTTGATCCAAGGCATGGATGTCCGCCCCGGTAACGCGCAGGCGATCCGCGCCATGGTCCCGTTGGGCGAGATGTTCGGGTATGCGACCCAACTCCGCTCTGCCACACAGGGACGCGGCGTGTTTAGCATGGAATTCGACCACTACGCGCCAGTCGCGCAGTCGGTTGCCGAAGAAATTTTGAAATCGTAACGGTTATTACCAAGGAGTATTATCATGGCGAAAGGAAAGTTTGACAGGAGCAAGCCGCATCTGAACGTTGGGACGATGGGACACATCGACCACGGCAAGACAACGCTGACAGCCGCAATCACGAAAGTGGCAGGGCTGGGCGGGCAGGCAGAATTCAAAGCCTACGACCAGATCGACAACGCGCCGGAAGAAAAGGCGCGGGGCATCACGATCAACATTGCGCACGTGGAATACCAGACCGACAAACGGCACTATGCCCACGTCGACATGCCGGGACACCGCGACTACATCAAAAACATGATCACCGGGGCGGCGCAGGTGGACGGCGCGATCCTGGTGGTGGCGGCGCCGGATGGACCGATGCCCCAGACCCGCGAACACGTGCTTTTGGCGCGCCAGGTGGAAGTGCCGAGCATTGTGGTCTTCCTGAACAAGGTCGACATGATGGACGACCCGGAACTGCTGGAACTGGTCGAATTGGAACTGCGCGAGCTCTTGAGCAGCTACGGCTTCCCCGGCGACACAACCCCGATCGTGCGCGGCTCTGCCAAGAACGCCCTGGACAGCGCCTCGACCGACCCGAACGCGCCGGAATACGCCTGCATCAAGGAACTGCTGCGGGTGGTGGATGAATACATCCCCGAACCGAAGCGTGAGACGGACAAACC
>DAOTXI010000428.1:0-1730 GCA_034435475.1 Anaerolineales bacterium | reverse complement strand
CATCGCGTCGGGGTGGTTGAAGTCGAAGCGCAGGTGAGCCGGCGAGACGAGCGAGCCTGCCTGCTTTGCCTGATCGCTGAGGACTTCGTGCAGCGCTTTGTGCAGCAAGTGAGTCGCGGTGTGGTTTCGCATGATATCGTGACGGCGGACGATATCCACTTCGGCTGTGGCTTTATCGCCGACCTTTGGCTGACCGGAAATGACCGTGCCGATATGGACGATGACACCCGCGGATGCGCGGCGCATGGCGGTTACTTCGATCTCCCACCCGTCGGACCGGATGTAACCCATGTCATCCACCTGACCGCCTGCTTCGATGTAGAAACCGGTCTTGGGCAGAATGACTTCAACCTGATCATCCAACTCGGCAGAGTCAACCAACTGACCGTTCACCACCAGCGCCAATACTTCGAGACCTGAATACTTGTCTACTTGTGTACCTGTATACGGATCGTATTCGACACCGTCCTTGCCCAACTTCCCTTTCGCTTGCAAGTCTTTCAAAATGCCCGCAAAGAACTCCGCGTCTTCGCCGCCGAGTTTGCCCATGGCTTTGCCGCCACCCGAGGCTTTGGCATGATGTTCCTTCGCGTCGTTGAAACCGGCTTCGTCCACATCGAGTCCCTGCTCGCGGGCGATGTCGCGGGAGATTTCAAAGGGGAGTCCGTAGGTGGAGTAGAGGTCGAAGGCTTTGTGACCGTCGAGGATCAGAGAATTAGATGACTGGAGATTAGAGAGTAGATTCTGCAAATGGTTGGTACCCGCTTCAACGGTCCGGGCGAAGCGGATCTCTTCCCTCGTCAGGTTATCTAAAATGGCAGGCTGGGCTTTCTTCAACTCCGGGTAAAAATCTCCGTATTGCTCGATGACCGCTTCGGCAACTTTGGCGAGGAATGGCTCATTGAGTCCGATCTTCGATCCGAAACGCGCCGCGCGGCGGACGATCATGCGCGCCACGTAATTGCGACCCGCATTGCCCGGCACGACTCCATCCGCGATGAGAAACGCCGCCGAGCGGACGTGGTCGCAGATGACGCGATAGGGCGTGAAATCCGCGAGCATTTCTTTTTCGCTGTGACCGGTGAGACTTCGTAAAACTTCGAGAGAACCGGTGAAAAGGTCGGTCTTGTAATTGGAGTCGACACCCTGCAAAACGGAGACAATGCGCTCGAAGCCCATGCCAGTATCCACATGTTTGGCGGGCAAGGGTTCGAGACGACCGTCATCGAAAAGGTTGTATTGGATGAAGACGTTGTTCCACAGTTCGAGGAAGCGCGTACATTCGCCGTTCACGCCGCATTGATGCGGCTGACCGCGCAGGTTGTCGCGTTCTTCGCCGAGGTCAATGTGAATCTCGGAGCACGGACCGCAGGGACCCGTCTCCGCCATCTGCCAGAAGTTTTCCTTGCGTCCGAAGAATAAGACGTGATCCGGGTTCATTCCCGGCTGGGCTTTCCATGCGTCTGCGGCTTCGTCGTCACGCGGAACATTGCCTTTGTCGTCTTCAAAACACGTTGCATAGAGTTTATCTTTTGGAATGCCCCATACGTCGGTGAGCAACTGCCACGACCATTGGATGGCTTCCTTTTTGTAGTAATCACCAAACGACCAGTTGCCGAGCATCTCGAAGAAGGTGTGGTGTGTGTCGTCGCGCCCCACGTCGTCGAGGTCGTTGTGTTTGCCGGCGACGCGCATACACTTTTGCGAATCCACCGCGCGGGTGTAGGGTT
>DAOTXI010000427.1:0-5377 GCA_034435475.1 Anaerolineales bacterium | reverse complement strand
CAGTACGACACGTCCATGGTCTTTTTGGCGGTCTTCATTCTGGAATTCCTCGCGCTTGGTTTGTACGGCGTGGTGATGCTTTTTGAAAGAAGATTTTTGAAGTGGCAACAAAAGTAGGTCACGCTTGCAGAGTGACACGTGCAACAATAATCTCGTCACGCTAAAAGCGTGACCACAAAGTACAAAGTTAAGGAGAATAATAACGATGAAGAAAGTAGTTTTACTCATGCTTGGGCTGGCTGTCAGCCTGATGGGGTGTGTCAAACCCAATTCCACGAACGAGGCGGGGGAACTTCGTCACATCAAATTGCCGATGGGTTACATCCCCAACATCCAATATGCGCCGTTCTACGTAGCGGTGGATAAGGGTTATTTTGCCGAAGAGGGCATCGAGATCGAGTTCGATTATTCGTTCGAGACCGACGGCATGGCGTTGACCGGCGCGGGGGAAATCCCGTTCGCGGTGGCTTCGGGGGAACAGGTGTTGCTGGCAAGGTCGCAGGGGTTGCCGGTGGTGTATGCCTTCGCCTGGTATCAGCAGTTTCCCATTTCGGTGATTTCTGCGCCGGAGTTGGGAATCGATTCGCCCGAAGATCTGCGCGGGCAAAAGATCGCCCTGCCAGGTCTGTTCGGCGCGAATTATATTGGAGCCGAGGCATTGTTATTTGCCGGCGGTGTGGACCCTTCGGAGGTGGAATTTGACGCGATTGGGTTCAACCAAGTCGAGGCGTACGCTTCGGGCAACAGCGATATAGTTGTAGGCTATGCCGCCAACGAGCCGATTGTGCTTGCCTCGCAGAATTTCAAGTTTACCGAACTGCGTGTGGCAGATTACGCCCAACTGACCGCCAACGGCATTGTCACCAGCGAGATGATAATTGCGGATGAGCCGGAGTTGATTCGCGGCATGGCGCGCGCGTTGGCTCGCGGCATCGAAGATGCGATTGCAAATCCCGATGAGGCATATGAGATCAGTTTGAAGTTCGTGCAGAATTTGAAAGACCAGGATAAGGATGTGCAGATGCAGGTGCTGACGACGTCCATTGAATTCTGGCAGGCGGAGCGCATCGGCTTCTCGGACCCGCAGGCTTGGGAGAATATGAACGACCTGTTGGTAAAGATGAAACAGATTGACGCGCCTGTTGACCTGAGCAAGGCGTTCACGAACGAGTTCGTGCCATAAATTGTTGTAGGGGCGACCCGTCAAAATTAAACAATACCTCACACCCCCAAGAAAGGGTCGCCCTGCTTGCAGGTACATTCAACAGCAGGGCGACCCTCCTTTGCGCAAGGAGTGGTCTTAAAATTTGGACGGGTCGCCCCTACGATTACAATTCATTATGATGACCAATATCAACCAACTTGCCCTGCAAATCCATAAAACCCTTCTCGAAGCCTTTGGCGAACCGATCTGGCGCAATCCGCTGCCTGCCATTGATGAACTCGTTTCCACCATCCTTTCGCAAAACACCAACGACGTGAACCGCGACCGCGCCTTTGATGCTTTGCGGGCAAAATTCCCAACCTGGGAGTCCGTCCGCGATGCGAAGGAAAAGGATGTGATCGAAGCCATCAGACCGGCGGGGCTGGCGAATCAAAAAGGTCCGCGCATTCAGCAGGTTTTGAAGGAAATTACCAGGGAACGCGGCTCGCTCGACCTGGGTTTTCTCCGAGACCTATCGGTCGAAGAGGCGCGAAACTGGCTGACGAAATTCAACGGGGTGGGACCAAAGACTGCCGCCATCGTTTTGTGCTTTTCATTGGGAAAGCCCGCCTTCCCCGTGGATACGCACGTTTACCGCGTCAGTGGTCGCCTCGGCTTGCGCCCCGAAAAGATGACCGTCGAGCAGGCGCATCCGCATCTTGAGTCGGTCTTTCCGCCGGAGACGTATTATGCGGCGCACTTGAACATCATCCGCCTGGGACGGGAGGTCTGCAACGCGAGAAAGCCTTTATGTCCGAAGTGCCCGGTCAGGGAGTTGTGCGGATTCAAAGATAAAACAAAATGAACCAGCCTCCTGTCAGCATTGCACTGGAAAAATTAAACATCCCACACCGAGTCTTCCGCCACGAAACGCCGGTGGATTCGTTCGAGAAAGTCGCGAGTGACCGCGGTCAGCGTCCCTCGCAGATCGTGCGTACGATCCTCTTCCGCGTGACGGAGGATGAATTCACACTTGTCCTCGTGGCGGGACCGGGTCAGGTCTCTTGGAAGAAACTGCGGAAGATTCTCGGGCGTTCGCGCATCACGATGGCGACGGATGAAGAGGTGTTTTTAGTAACGGGGTACAAGGTCGGGACGGTGGGTCCGTTTGGGTTGGCGAGACCGGTCACGGTCATGATCGAGGCGGGGGTTTTATCCGAAGAAGAAATCTCGATCGGGTCGGGGATGCGTGATACCGCGGTCATCCTTAAAAGCAAAGATTTGCATCTGGCGTTAAAAGGCGCGGAGGTTGTATCATTGATGGATGACACAGACCGTCCCGAAGGGTTGGAGCGCAATCCAGCCTGATTTCGGAAACCTTCGGGACGTTTCGAGGTTGTATCAATTGAAAACAGAGGAGCCAAACCAGCCATGATGGATCACACCGTTTACCTTGCCCTCGGAAGCAACCTGGGGAACCGCCTCGCGAATTTAAAGAATGCGATTTCGAACCTCACGCCTCAAATGGATGTGAAGAAGAAGTCGCCTGTGTATGAGACTCCGCCCTGGGGTCATACCGACCAGCCGCCGTTTTTGAATCAATGCCTGATGGTGGAGACGTATCTTGAGCCGGAAAATTTGCTCGCTCATTTGAAACGGCTCGAAACCGTGCTGGGGCGTGAGCCGACTTTTGAGAACGGTCCGCGCATCATTGACATTGATATTCTGTTCTACGACGACCTGATCCTGAACACGCCGCCGCTGGTCATACCGCACCCGCGAATGCATACCCGCGGATTTGTGCTCGTTCCCTTGAACGACATTGCGCCTGATATGGTTCATCCCGTTTTGGGCAAACCCGTCGGCGAATTGTTGCTGGATGTGGAGCGGATGAACATCCACGAATATAAAGGAAAATAGACGATAGACCGCGGTCAAAAAGGAAACATCATGCGTATCATTCGTTATCAAAACTCCGGAGGGACAGTTACCTACGGCTGGATTCATGACGACAAGGTCGGCGAGGTGAAGGGGAATCTCTTCGGTGAATACCGCCGCCGCGAGGCGCGGACTCCGTTCAAGGAGATGAAACTACTTGCGCCGTGTGAGCCGAGCAAGATCGTCTGTGTGGGGCGGAATTATGTCGAACACGCCAGGGAATTGGGCAATGAAGTGCCAAAGATTCCGCTCATCTTCTTGAAGCCGCCCTCGTCTATTATTGCGACGGGGGAGTACATTATCCTGCCTTCGCAATCGAAGCAGGTAGAGCATGAAGGCGAATTGGTTGTGGTGATCGGCAAAAGCGCAAAGAACGTGATCGCCGAGAGCGCCAAGGAATATATCTTCGGTTATACGGTCGGGAACGACATCACCGCCCGCGACCTGCAAAAAACGGACGGTCAGTGGACCCGCGCCAAAGGCTTCGATACGTTCTGCTCCTTCGGTCCGTGGATAGACACCGACTTCGACCCATCGGATGCGGTGGTGACCTGCCGCGTCAACGGGCAGATGCGGCAGATGGCATCCACCCGCGATATGGTTTTCAATGTGGGGACGCTGGTCGCCTATATCTCATCGGTCATGACTCTTGAGCCCGGCGATTTGATCTTCACTGGAACTCCCGCCGGTGTGGGCGAGTTGAATAACGGCGATGTTGTGGATGTGGAGATCGAAGGGTTGGGGAAGTTGAGTAACCCGGTGAAGGCGGGATGAGTAACAAGTGAAGAGTAATACGTGATGCGTAATACGTAAGTGAAAAACGTAAAACGCAAGGTTGCAATGAGATTATGAATTTTTTGCGACCTTGCGTCTTTGATTTAATCTCTTATCTCAGAAGAAACGACTTCTTTTTCAACCGGGCGGGAGAGTTGCAGGTAGGCAATGTCGATGGCGGAGGTGGTGAACGCGCCGATGATGCCGGAGAAGACAGCCATGGCAGGGAAGAACAGGCAGACGAATGAACCCATTGCCACCCAGAACATCTGCTCATTGCCGGTTTCCATCATTACAGGCGCAAACATGGCGGGAAGCATTGCCGGGAAAACAAAAACCCCGGAGACGAACGACGCGCCGAAGTATACGATCAGAGTCAGCAGGATAAACTTCCAGAGGTGTTCCCGCACAATTTGCAAAGAACGTTTGACCGCTTCAAGCGCGTCGAGGTTTTCATCAATGACTGAGACGATGCCGCCGTTCATCACCGCCGCAACGAGGAAGGACAGCGGCGTGAGCAGCATCATTACCGGCTGGAGGCAGATGGATGCAATGCCCATTGTCACGACGGTGAGCGCCATGACGCATAAAAAGAACACGCTAAAAACTGCGCCAACTGTCAATTGGACGATCAGCATCACGCCGAAAGACCGTGCGAAGTATTGAAAGCCATCGCGGATCAAATCCATGAAAGAAGTCGAACCTTCGCCTCGTTCCACGCGCAGGATGCCGAGAGTCAATGAGGTCATCCCGGCGGTACTGGCGATCAGGCTTGCGATCATGCCAAGCCCGATCACCCCCAGCCACAACACAATGATCAACCCCATCAGGTCTTCATTCCCTTCAAGAAAAAAGACCGGCGCGATGAACGCAATGAAAATGACCGAGCCAGCCAGCATGGGAATCATCATGAAAAGCCAAAAGGACTTGTGATTCCAAGCCAGTTTGATCGCGCGGGTCAGGATGTTGCCGTAGTCGAAATTCATATCAATCTCCCAATCGTAAATCCAAAATCGTAAATTGCCTCACTCCCATTCTATCGTCCCGGGCGGCTTGCTCGTTATATCATAAACCACGCGGTTGATGCCTTGCACTTCATTTACGATTCGGCTCGAGACCTTCGCCAGTAATTCATGCGGCAGACGTGCCCAATCGGCGGTCATGAAATCGTCCGTCGTCACCGCGCGGATCGCTGCCGCCTCTTGATAGGTGCGCCGGTCGCCCATCACACCGACGGAACGCACCGGCAACAACACCATGAATGCCTGCGATGTCTGCGCGCCTTTGCCAAGATAACCTGCGCTGGATAATTCTTCCAAAAGGATGTGGTCCGCCGCCCGCAGGCGTGATACACGCTCGGGCGTACACTCCCCGAGACAGCGCACGGTTAACCCCGGACCCGGAAACGGCTGCCGCCACACCAAGCCGGGATTCAAGCCGAGGGCTTCTCCCACCAAACGGACTTCATCCTTGAACAAATATAGCAGCGGCTCGACCAGTTCAAACTGCATATCTTCCGGC
>DAOTXI010000426.1:0-8509 GCA_034435475.1 Anaerolineales bacterium | reverse complement strand
GAAATGCTGCCCATGCGCGTTTCGATGATCGTGATCATCTCTGCGCTGGCGGCTCTCATCCCTGCTACTGAAGCCGGTCGGCGCGAACCTGCCGAAGCATTACATTTTGTGTGAGGTGAGCCATGATGCAAATACTAAAAATGGCGTTTCGTGATTTGGGGCGCAACCGCCGACGCAGTTTCTTCTCCGCGCTGGCGGTGGGCGGCGGGTTGGCGTTGTTGATCCTGATGGCGTCTGTGATTGAAGGCGAGATGGGCGGCGCGCTGGAAAATACGATCAGACTCCAAAGCGGGCATATCCAGATCCGCGCGGCAACGTATGATGAAAACAAATCGAGTCTTAAATGGGAAGACCTGGTTGCCAACCCGGATGAGATCGCAGGCAAGGTCGCCGCATTCGACCAGGTCATAGCCGCAACACCGCGTTTGTACGCAAGCGGATTTCTCTCGTCGGGGACGCAGTCGGCTGGCGCAAAGATCACGGGCATTGATCCACTATCGCTTGTGAGCGACCCGTACCGTGAAGGAATCATCAGTGGAGAATTTCTCGCCCCGGACGACCGCGATGCCGTGCTGATCGGTAGACCGATGGCGGAGAAATTGAACCTGGAAGTCGGCGATACCGTTGGGCTTTCGCTCAACACCGCCGACGGCAATGTGCAGGAACAGACCTTTACCGTGAAGGGCATTTATACGACCAATACCTTCGGCTTCGACAGCGCGACCGTCTTCCTGCCGCTTTCCAAGGCGCAGGCGATGACTCTCACGGAGAATCACGCCAGCACGATCTTTGTGCTGCTCGATGATACAGCGATGACGGATACCGTCGCGCCCGCGCTCAGCGTATCCTCCGATTTGGAAGTCAAGACCTGGAGGGAGTTGAACACGCTGTTTGTCGAATGGGAAACCCTGGCGCAGAGTTACATTGGCTTCCTGTACCTCATCATTCTGGCGATCTCGGTTTCGGTCATTATCAATACGCTGATCATGTCGGTCTATGAACGCACACGCGAGATCGGCATCCTCTCCGCGATCGGGATGCGGGGCGGGCGCATCATGATGTTGTTCCTTGCAGAATCATCCCTGCTGGCGGTCGGCGGCGTAATCATGGGATTGATCATCGGCGTGCTTGCCACCATGTATTTCAACGTCAACGGATTCTACGTCGGCAACATGGGCTTGAGCGGCATCGCCATCACCGACACCGTCTACGCCAAGTTGACGATGGACAACCTGGTCAACCTGACCATCATGACCTTCGTCGCCACGATCCTCGCCGGGCTTTATCCCGCCATCATGGCTTCCCGGATGCAGCCGGTCGAAGCCCTGCGCGCTGAAAAATAGATACTGGACTCCAACGTCTCCCGACGTTGGAAACTCGAAAGTCTGGAGACTTTCGAGTCCACAAGGAGAAACAACATGGAAGTCGTAAAAATCGAAAACGTCACCCGCTCTTATCAGGTCGGAAAAGTTGAAACGCAGGCATTGCGCGGCGTCAACCTCATCATCAACAGCGGAGAGTTCACCGCCCTGGTGGGACCCTCCGGTTCGGGCAAGACCACCCTTCTGCAAATGATCGGCTGTCTCGACCAGCCCACCAGCGGGCGGGTCTTCATCAGCGGGCAGGAAGTCACCACGCTCAATCGAAACCAACGCGCCGACATGCGCCGCGGTCACATTGGGTTCATCTTCCAATTCTTTGCCCTGATCCCAACCCTGACGGCATACGAGAATATCGAGATGCCTCTTCTGCTCAACAGTCATGGCGCGAACGAACGCCGGGATCGCGTGAACGAATTGATCAAAGCCGTATACCTGACCGAACGCGCCAATAACCGCCCCGACCAGCTCTCCGGCGGGCAGCAACAGCGCGTGGCAATTGCCCGCGCCCTGGCGCCCAAACCTGCGCTCATCCTCGCGGACGAACCGACCGCCAACCTCGACACAGAGAACGGCAAGCAGGTGATGGACATCATGAAGAAGCTTAACAAGGAAACCGGAGTCACCTTTGTCTTTGCCACACATGACCCGCGCGTTATCGGCTATGCCGCCCGTGTGGTCACGTTGGAGGATGGGGTGATCGTTAAGGACTCGAAGAACTAAAAATCACTCCTTGATAAAACCTTTGCAAAACCTGTGCAGTCTGTTATACTTTAGAAAACATCATGGATTACACAGTTTGGAGAAACAAAGAATGAAAAAAGCGTTTTTGGTAATTTTTAGCCTGCTGGCTTTCACTCTGGCGGCTTGCGGACAGACGAATTCAGAAGAGCCCATCCCCACCGTTATGCTCGATTCGGGAAATGCCTCTGATCCTGCAAGCAACCAGCCATCGAGCGCAGGTTCCGTTACGGCATCGGCAATCATCGTCCCGGCGCAGGATGCGAATCTTTCCTCCACTGCGATTGCGCGTGTGACCCAGGTCAACGTGCAGGTTGGGGACAAGGTCAGCGCCGGGGATGTGCTGGTCCAGTTCGATACGGCAGTGCTCGAAGCCAGGGTGCGCGAAGCCGAAGCCAACCTTGCCTATGCGGAGATCGAGTTAAGTTACCTCATCCGCAATGTGGGCTGCCGCGGCGAGGGCTGCGCACCTTCCTATAAGCATATCGAAGTGGGGGAAGCGGACGTTGCCAAAGCCCAGGCTTTGCTCGATGCAGCCAAAGCGACTCTTGCCTCGCAGTCGGTTCTGACCGCGCCGTTTGCTGGTACCGTTATATCGGTTGATATCTCCCCGTATGAGACGGTGACACCCGGACAGGTCATCATTGTGATCGGCGACCTCTCGATGTATCAGGTTGAAACCACCGACCTGAGCGAGCGCGATGTGCCGGATGTAAAAGTAGGTCAACCCGCCACGGTCTTCATCGAAGCGCTGGACGGCGAGTTCGAAGGCAAAGTTACAGACGTTGCCCGCATCTCCTCGGAGATCGGCGGCGATGTGGTCTATAAAGTGACCATCGAATTCGACAGCCAGCCGAACGGCTTGCTGTGGGGCATGAGCGCGGATGTTGACATTAACACGGGGGAGTGAGGCGGCGATGAAGCGATTTCTTATTATCGGCTTGCTGGTATTGACTGCCTGCGCGAGTCAGCCGGTCGCCGTCCCCGCAGAAGCCGCCGCCCCGACGGCTGAATCAGCGTATGCCCAAACTCCGGGTGTCGTCATCGCTTCGGCGGAGGTCGAACCGGGGCAGGTATCCCAATTGAGTTTCACCGTCTCGGCTCCGGTCAGGGAAATCCAAATCAATGAAGGCGACCCGGTAAAAGCGGGCGATGTCCTGATGACCTTGAACATGCCCGACCTTGAATACAACATCGTCGCCGCCGAAGCCGATTACAAGGCGCGCCTGCAAGCCGCCGAACTGCAAAAAGCGGAGAAGGTTCTGTATGTAGACCCGAACAACGGCAGGAAGTCATGGTACTCACTGCCGCGCGAGGTCTATCTCAAGGCGCTTGCCCGGGCGGATGTTGCGAAAGCCCAATGGGATTCCGCGCTGGCAAACCTTGCCCAAGCCACGTTGACCGCGCCCTTCGATGCAACAGTTGTAGATGTGGCAGTTACCCCCGGCGAATTGGTGCAGCCGAACCAGGTTGTACTCACGATTGCGGATTTGAAAAACATGCAGATCGCCACCACCGACCTGAGCGAACGCGATATTGCCCGCGTGAAGGTCGGTCAGAATGTGAACGTTACCATTGAAGCGTTGGGCATTTCCATTTCGGGAAAAGTCATCCGCATCTCCCCCATCGCTGAGACGGTCGGCGGGGATGTGGTTTACCCGGTCACGATCCAATTGGATGAACAGCCGGAAGGTCTGCTGTGGGGCATGAGCGCCGAGGTCGAGATCGAAACCGGCGAAGAGTAGCCATCACCGTCCCGAAGGCATCGCGTTCGTCGCCTGGCGCATATCATTCCGCCGACAACCGTTGAAACCAGTTGTCGGCGGTCGCTTTTCTAAAACAGAACTTACACTACCCTCTCCCTCAACGCCGAGCTGACATAGTCCATCAACGAGACGACGATCGCGATGGCGAGCATTTGCGTAGCGGCGGCGTTGTAATCGAGCAGGTTGATATTCTGCACGAGCAGGAAGCCGATACCGCCTCCGCCAGTGATGCCGATGATGGTGGACATGCGCACATTGATGTCCCAGCGGTACATGGTATAGGAAATATACGGCGGGATGATCTGCGGGATGACGGCGTAGATGATGGTCTGCAGGCGATTCGCACCCGTGGCCTCGATGGCCTCAATGGGACCGGCGAGAATGCTTTCGACCTGTTCGGAATACAGTTTGACGAGACTTGCGATGGTGTGTAAGCCGAGCGCCATGACGCCCGCAAACGGACCGATGCCAACGAAGATGACGAACACGATCGCCATGATGACCGCTTCCACCGAGCGCACAGCGTTGACGATGGCGCGGGTGACGTAATATACGATCAAACCGATGGGCAGGGAGGCTTTTGGTTTGGTCAGGAAGGCAAGCGCCAGCCCGCCCGCCGCGCCGAGGATGGCGGGCAGGGTAAGAATATACAGGGGATTGCCGATCTCGTAGAACCAGTTCAGGGTCTGCCCGATTCCCATGAAGAGCATCGCTCCCGCCGCCGCGGAAACGACGGCGTTGACTCCGTGAGCCGCGCTCTGCGATAGTCTTTCGCTCAGGGTCTGGCCGAAGCGGCCGAGCCTGCTCGAAAGGATGCCCCCGCCAACCAGCGCGGCAAGGGTGGGCGTGATGGCGCGTAAAATATCACCGCTCTGGAAAAGGAAATTGCCGATGAAGCCGAAACCGCCAAGGGGCTCAATCATGGCTGCCCCCAGATTCATGAACAGGCTGCCTGTTTCCAAAACGACATAGACGGTAAGGACGGAAGCGGTGAGCGAGACCAGTTCCTGCAAGGCGCGCTGGCTCATGCCGGAGAGCGCATCGTCGCCGCGTGAAAGCGACCAGCGGGTTAGCAGGTAGGTCAATGCCCCGGCGAGGATCATGCCCGAAGCGTTGAACCAGGCATTCCCGGCGAACGAACCGCTTGATTCCAAAAGATAAGCGCCTGCCTGGAATCCTAAAAAGATTCCGAGGGGCCAGCCGAGCAGGTTGAGCGCGATGCTTGTCAGCGGGCTTTTGACGTTCTTCATCAGGTTGCGGGCGGCAAGGAAACTGAGCGGGAAGGAAAGCGCCGTGCCGAGCAGGGTGGCGAGGAATGCCATGAACACGGTTTCGATGATTTTGTCCCAGGTATCCAGCGCGCTTTTGCTCCAACGCGGCGCGCCGACGTTGCGATAGGAATATGAACGCAGGAATTGGGTATCGGCGCTGTCGCGGTCTTTGGGCAACTCTACTTCGGCGGTGAAATGACCCTGCGTGTCGGATTTGACGCGCGCCTTGGCGAGCGCGAGGGCGCTTTGCGGATCGTTTTCAGGGATGTATGAGATCAGCACATCGGTGTTGGGTGGGAAGTTGTATCCTTCGAGGGTGATGATGTCGCCCGCCTTGCCGCATGAAAGGCTTTCCACATAAGCCGCGCCGGATTCTTCCCGTTGAATCTGCGGTTCGACTTCCTCCGGGCAGGGCAGATACAACGGCGAGTTGACTATTGTTTCGGCGCGGTCGAATTCGAATAAGTCCGGGTTGGCAAGCGCGCGCATCACCCGCGTGCGGCTTTGCTGGCGGCTTTCCTTGCGGAATTCCGACAGGTCCACCTTTGTCACCTGAAACGCATAAGCGATGGTCAGGATGGCGAGGGCAAAGAAAAATCCGTTGCGGAGCGATCTCCACACGGAGGGTTTGGTTTCATGGTTCGGTTTGGATTCGGTCATGTTGTCACCCCACGCGCTCGGCGTCACGCCCGTAGATTTCCTTGAATTTTTTATCGTCAATTTCGTTCGGCAGCCCCTCGAAGACCAGCCTGCCCTGATTCAATGCGATGACCCGGTCGGCATATTTATGCACTAGGTCGAGGAAGTGCAGGCTGCAAAGCACGGTCACGCCGTCTTCCTTATTGATACGTTCGAGATGTTTCATGATGCTGTGCGCCAGGACCGGGTCGAGGCTGGCAACCGGCTCGTCGGCAAGGATGATCTCCGGGTCCTGCATGAGCGCGCGGGCAATTCCCACGCGCTGCTGCTGCCCGCCGCTCAATTCGTCGGCGCGGTGATCGGCTTTATCGGGGATGTCAACCCGCGCGAGGGTTTGATGCGCCTTTTCGATATCCGCTTTGCTGAAGCGGTTGAACAAACTCCAGGCAGGGTTGGTGTATCCGAGTCGCCCGGCGAGGACGTTCGTCAACACTTTCGAGCGGTGGACAAGGTTGAAACTTTGAAAGACCATGCCGATCCGGCGGCGGATGCGGCGCAGTTCCTCGGGCGACGCGGCGGTAATCTCCTGCCCGTTCCAAAAAATTTGCCCGGAGGTCGGTTCGATCAGCCGGTTGATGCAACGCAGTAACGTGGATTTTCCCGAGCCGCTCAAGCCGATGACCGCCAGGAATTGACCCCTGGGAACGCTGAAACTGACATCGGTCAATGCCCGCACGCCTCCTTCGTAGACTTTGGTGATGTTCTTCGCTTCGAGCATGGTTCTCCTCTTTGGGCTTTTTCCAATAGGCGCGTAAGAGAACGCAGCCTGCGCGGAAAGCCATAAAAACAAAACCGGGCAGGAGAGCGGACTCCCCTGCCCGGAATTTCGGACAGTCGTCTTACTTGAGCGCTTCGAGCGTGAAGCCGGAGGCGGCGACCGCGTTGCGGATGTCGTCGTATTCCGCGTCGGTGGCGGGGTTGATGCCGGTCCAGCTATAGGCATCGAAAGCGGTGGCAAAGCCTTCCGCGTCGTTGGCGGCGAAATCGAAGAGCGCCTGCATGATCTGTTCCATCAGCGCTTCGTCGAATTCGGGACCGAAGGAAACGGTATCGTTGGCGATGGCGGGGGTAATCGCCAGCACGCGCACTTTCTGCATCACATCAGGAACTTCCTTGCGGAGGTTGCGGCGGGCATCGCGCGGTTCGAAGTTGCCGCACATGACGGTCTTGTCTTCCGCGGTGTTGGCGCAGGAAGCCAGAACGTCTTCGGGCACGTCAATTTGATTCAAGCCATCGAGTCCGAGGGAGGTTCCGTCTACATTGGCGGGGCTCCAGAAGGCGGTGGCAAAGTCCACTTCGCCGTTATACACGGCGCGGACCGCGGCATCGTGCGAACCGGCTTCGACCGTCTCGCCGGGCGTCACGCCCGCTTCCTGGAACATATACTGCGGGTACAGGTATCCGGAGGTGGAGGTGGCGTCTGGGTAGGCCCAGGTCTTGCCGTTCAGGTCAGCAAGCGTCTGAAATTCGCTGTCGCGCGCCACGACGACCATTGCGGCGTACCAGTCGAGACCGAAGCGCACGGCTTTGCCGCCCACTTTGATTCCGCACAGTTGGTTGCCGAGCACATAGCCCAAACCGGGGACAAATGCCATCGTATCGGTCGGCGAAGCGCAGACTTCTTCAAGGGTCGCGGCGTAGGAGGTCGGAACGACCACTTCGAAGGTTAGACCGGTGGCTGTGTTCAACGCGGCGGCAAGCAGTTCGCCGCCGGCGGTGATCTCAGCGGCATCCACCGAGGGAACAAACAGCACCTTAATGGGGTGTTCAGGCGAGCCAACGGCGGGCATGGCTTCGGTCGGTTCGGGTGTGGGTTCGGCGGTGGGTTCTTCGGTGGCGGGCGCTTCCGTCGGTGCCGGGGTAGCAGGCGCGCCACAGGCGCTGAGCATCATCGAAACAGCCACGATGAGGGACAGCAGGACGAACAGGGAACGTTTATTCATTATTTTCTCCTCTTGAAGTAGTAGGGTTACGGGGCATTTGCCCCAACAGACTGATGATACCGCTTGTTAACATTGTTAACAAGGATGTGTCTCTTAAAAAATCGGGCGTTTTTGCCTTCGCTATAGACTAAAATTTGTAGAGACAAATTTTCAGCATCCCGGAGATTATATCCGAGTTTATTGACGGATGGGGCAAGGGTTTGTAAAAACTGTTTTATGGTTTCATTAACCCACTCCCCCGTTTTGATCGTCGCGCAAAACAATTGGACAGGTTATTAACTCAGATGTAACTGCTCACGACTCTTTGGAAGAACCGTTTTGCAGTCCGCCTGATACCAGAAATGGCAAAGGTAAGTAGAACGCCAAAAGAAATTTAACACCACAAGCCCACCCCCGACGGGGGACCGCGGTCTATGGTCTGCGGTCGGCGGTCAATATCTGTAAAAAAACATTCGACGATTTGCTCTGTTGCAAGGATGTCATTGCGAGCCGCCGCAAGCGGTGAAGCAATACCCTGACTGCATGGGAGACTGCTTCGCTCGCAGTGACAGACTTTGAGGGTGTTTGCAACAGGGCATTTTTGAAAAATTACAAACATGACAGTTTTTGGCGGTTTTTCCCAAAGATATGTCATAATACTGTGAAAGTTTACCCCCCATGGATGATGAGCCGGGGGGGACGGTGTTTTGAAAACAGGAGGCTGCTTCATA
>DAOTXI010000425.1:0-6358 GCA_034435475.1 Anaerolineales bacterium | reverse complement strand
GGAATGGAACATGTCTCAATTCGGTCTATTCGATTCTCCCCGTTTTGGTTCGCTGGATGAAGCCCTGACTGCCATCCGCGGTTTGATGGATGACCCGCTCGCAAATGCGGGCACGAACATCGTCATCAGCCGCGGAAATCCCAATGCGAAATTATTACTGATTGGCGAGGCGCCGGGACCGCAGGAAAATATCAAAGGCAAACCCTTTGTCGGTCCGGCCGGGCAGTTGCTGGATAAGATTCTGCAAGCGGCGGACTTCAACCCTGAGACCGATATCTACATCACCAATTCCGTTTTTCGAATGCCGCCGGGGGATGACGGCAAATCCTTTCGCAAGCCGAACGACAAAGAGATCGAGTTCTACCGTCCATTCGTATTCGAGATCATTCGCCTGATTGACCCGTTGGTGATTTTGCTGACGGGAAACGTGGCGTGTCAATCCGTCCTGCAAAAGACCGGCATTACCTCCCTGCGCGGCAAGTGGACGGAATTGGACGGACGCTGGCTGATGCCCATCTTCCACCCTTCTTATTTGTTACGCAATCAATCGCGGGAACCCGGCTCTCCCAAGTCTTTGATGTGGGAGGATATTCGCGAGGTGAGAAGGAAATATGATGAATTGCTCGGCAAATAAGATAAAGCGGCTGTCATTTTCGAGGTGACAGCCGCTTTATCTTTTCCGGACTCATCTTGGTATAATCGCGCCCACGATGAAATACCACATCTGGACCGAAGGCTGTCAAATGAACGTCGCCGACTCACAGCGGGTTGGCTCGTCGTTGGAACACCTCGGTTATTTACTTACTGAAAACCCCGAAGAAGCCGACGTTATTGTTTTGAACACCTGTGTGGTGCGCCAATCTGCCGAAGACAAGGCAATGGGGCGCGTCAGTTCGTTCAAAAAACTCAAAGAGAAGAATCCAGACCTTGTCATCAATCTGATGGGTTGCCTCGTTGGTGTGCGCGGCGCGGAGAAACTCAAGGCAAAACTCCCTTATGTGGACGTGTTCTCTCCGCCCTCCGACCCGGGTCCGTTGATCTCGCATCTCACCCAGGGCGAAGTTCAATCGCTTGAAGACGCCGAGACGACGCGCCGCTTCCTGATGATGGATGAAGAACTCAAACTGCCGGTGGCAGAACAGGGAAAAACCGTCAGTGTGCATGTTCCCATCGTGTATGGTTGTTCGCACGCCTGCACGTTCTGCATCATCCCATACAAGCGCGGAGTTGAGCGCTCGCGCCCGGTTGGCGACATCGTTGCGGAAATCCGCTCGCTGGCAAAACAAGGCGTGAAGGAAGTGACTCTGCTTGGTCAGATTGTTGATCGCTACGGAAAAGATATTCCGGATGGTCCTAACCTCGCCGCCCTCCTGCGCATCATCCATGACGTGGAAGGCATCGAGCGCATCCGCTTCCTGACTTCACACCCCAACTACTTCGACGATGAGTTGATAGACACCATTGCCGAACTGCCGCGCGTCATGCCGCATATCGAACTGCCCATCCAAGCCGGTGATGATACCGTCCTCGAAAACATGAAACGCGGATACACCCAGGGTCAATTCCGCGCCCTTGTGGAAAAGATTCGCAAACAGATTCCGGATTGTTCCATCGCAACGGATATCATCGTCGGCTTCCCCGGCGAGACTGAGGAACAGTTCATGGAAACCCATCGCGTCTTGTCGGACCTCAAACTGGATGTTGCCCATTTAGCCCGTTACTCCGTTCGAGAGGGGACCGTCGCAACCCGCCGCATGGTGGATGATGTGACCAACGAAGAGAAGATGCGCCGCTTCCGCATGTTGGAAGACTTGCAGGAACAGATTGTCGGCGAGATCAACCAGAAATATCTTGGGCAGACCGTGGACGTGCTCTTCGAAGAAAAAGTAAAGGACCGCTGGAAGGGACGCACTCCCACCAACAAACTGGTCTTCGTCGAATCGGATGAAGATCTATTGGGCAAACTTCTCCCCGTCACCGTAACATGGGCGGGACCGTGGTCCATGCAGGCAAGTTTGGTCAAACGACCAGATCTAATCGCTCTGTAATGAACTAAACACGAAGGGAAGGCAGGGTTTCCTTCGAGACCTTGATGTCCTTCGTGGTTGAAAGGTTTTGAGTTTACGGGGTTTATAATCTCTTCCACCATGTCCTTCATCGAACTCCTCAACACATTCGCCAACAACCTCCTGCCGATCATGCTCATCGCCGCGGCGGGATTCATCCTCGGCAAGACCCTCACGGTCGATTCTCGCACCATTGGGCGCATGGTCTTTTACATTTTCAGCCCATTACTGGTGTTTAACTTGATGGTCACAAGCCGCCTGAATCTGCAGCAGGCAATCATTACAGTGGGATACACGGCGGCAGTCATTGCCGTTATGGGCATCCTTGCCTACCTGCTCGGAAAACTCTTTCAACTTCAGCGTTCGCACCTGCTTGCCCTCATCCTGACCGTTGCCTTTGGCAACACGGGGAATTACGGGTTGCCGCTGGTCAAGTTTGCCTTCGGCGATGAAGCCCTGGCGGTTGCGTCAATTTTTTACGTCACCACCACCATCCTTTTCAACACGGCCGGCGTGGTCATCGCCTCGCTCGGGCATTTGGACTTGAAATCCGCTATACTGGGGGTGTTCAAACTTCCCATCCTGTACGCGGTGTTGATCGCGCTGCTTGTCAAAGGCTTCGGCGTTGAAATACCGCTGCCGCTTGCCCGCACCATCGAGATCGCCGCCAACGGCGCCATTCCCGCCATGATCATCCTGCTCGGATTGGAGCTCACCCGCATCGAATGGTCGCACAGTCTGCGCGCCTTGAGTTTGGGCGTCGCGGCAAAATTGCTTCTGGGTCCGGTTATCGGGCTGGCGCTTGCCGGGATGTTTGGTTTGCAAGGTCATACCCGCCAGGGAAGCGTCATCGAAGCCGCCATGCCCGCCGCTGTGGCGACCACCGTCGTTGCGACGGAATATAAACTGGAGCCGTCGCTGGTCACTGCCATCGTCTTTCTGGGGACGGCGCTCAGCCCCCTGACCCTGACTCCGTTGATTATCTATCTATCGAGATGAAGAAAAAATCCGCCCTGCATATTCTTGTCACAACGCTTCTCGCGTTGACCATGTCGCTGCAACCGAATCAAGCCCGGGCGGATTCCATGAACCGCCCCTCATCCCAGGGGGGAATCACTGTCGAGGCGCAGGTATCCCATGAGTTCGGCAGGTCCATCACCTTCAATGCAAAAATACAAACTGCGGGTCCAATCCAACAGGCTTCGCTGTTGTTTCGCGGAGTCCATGAAGAGACCACGCGCGTCGAGACGTTGCAGGTGGCGGAGGATGGTTCGACTGTCTTTGTTTACGATGCGTCGTTGAACGTCTTCCCGCCTTTCAGCGAGATCATCTATTGGTTTCAGGCTACGTTGACCGACGGCTCGACCCACACCAGCGAACCGCGCACGTATCAATACACCGACAACCGTTTTTCATGGCAGGAGACTTCGCAATCCATCGTCACTGTTCATTGGTACGAAGGGGATACGGCATTTGCCACAGCCGCGCTCGAAAGCGCCGGAAAAGGTTTGTTGACGATGCGCGACATCGTCCCTGTTTCGCTGACCGAGCCGGTTCATATTTATATCTATTCCAATGTCCCAGACCTGAGCGATACCTTCCTGCTCGGCGGGCGCGAATGGGCGGGCGGTCATACCCATGCTGACCTCGGCGTGATCCTCGTGGCAATCACCCCCGGCGCAAATCAATTCGCCGAAATGGACTCTGCCATTCCCCACGAACTTGCGCATGTCATGCTCTACCGCGCGCTTGGCGATAAATACTACCAACAACCCGCCTGGCTGGTCGAAGGCATCGCCTCGATGGTGGAACTGTACCCCAACCCCGATTATGCCCGCGCATTAGAGATCGCCACCGTCAACGATACGTTGATTCCATTCACGGATTTATGCGATTCTTTCCCCGCCGATTCCGGGTCTGCCTACCTGGCGTATGCCCAGTCCCAATCTTTTGTCTCTTACATCCGCGACGCGTTTGGGGTTTCCGGAATTTCGCGCCTGATCGCCGCCTACAGCGACGGCTTTGAATGCGATCTCGGTGCGACAAAAGCCCTCGGCTCCTCGCTCGGTCAGATCGAATCACGCTGGCGTGAGACCGTGCTCGGTATGAACCGCGGCGGGGTGGCTTTTCGCAACCTGCTGCCCTTCCTGCTTTTGATCGCCATCGTTCTCATTGTGCCCGTTTGGGGAGCCATTGACTTGATCCGCCAACGGAGGAAAAAATATGCAGCCAAATCCCGATGAGTTTGTCCGCGCGCATATCCGGGTGAAGGGACGGGTGCAGGGCGTGGGGTTTCGCGCCCATGTGGAGTATTACGCCCGCCAGACCGGCGTGACCGGCTGGGTGCGCAACCTTGGCAGGGATACGGTGGAAACTGTGGCGGAAGGCAGGCGTATGGATGTGGAGCGTTTCATCGAAATGGTGAAGCAAGGTCCGCGCGCCTCACGGGTGGATGAGGCAAAGGTCGAATGGGAACCTTTCGCCGGTGAGTTCAAACTTTTCAACGTCAAACCAAGCGCCTGATCGCAAAACATAGAAGATGACAGTATCCGGCTATTATTTCCTTTTGTTACTCCTTGTGCTTGTTGCAGCGGTTGATGCCTGGCGGCGGCAGAGCGTTGCCAACCGGGCGTTGCGCGACGCCCTCGCTGAAGTCGAATCGCTTCGCCATGATCTGCATGAACAAGCCGTCCGCGACCCGTTGACCGGTCTGTTCAACCGCCGCTATCTTGAGGAGACCCTTGAGCGCGAGATCGCCCGCGCCGCGCGTGATGGAAGTTCTCTCAGCATTTGCATGGCAGATGTGGATGACTTCAAAACCTTCAACGACAGGTACGGACACAAAGCGGGGGATACGGTATTGAAATCTCTGGCAGATGTTTTCACCTCCTATTCCCGCATCGGGGATGTTGCCTGCCGTTATGGCGGCGAGGAATTCCTGATCCTCATGCCGGGCGCGGATTTGGAGATCACCGCCCGCCGCGCCGAAGACTGGCGCCGGGCATGTGAGCAGACACGGGTTGAATACGAAGGCAAAACCTTTTCCGTAACACTCTCATTTGGCGTGGCGGTTTTCCCACGACAGGCGCGCACCAGCGATGAAGCCCTGAAACTTGCCGATGATGCCCTGTGCCTTTCCAAAAACAAGGGGAAGAATCAGGTCAATGTGGCGAAACACTGAAACGAAATTTTACGAAAACCCCAACCCGCGTTCCTTCAACGAAATCCACTTCCCCTGACCGATGACCAGATGATCGAGCACGTCTATATCCAGCAGTTTCCCCGCCTGGACGATGGCGCGTGTGACCGCCACATCGTCGGGGCTGGGAGTCGGGTCGCCGCTGGGGTGGTTATGTGTGACGATGATCGCCGAGGCGTTTGTCCGGATCGCCTCCTTGAACAGTTCCCCCACCCGCACCTGGGAAGAATTGACCGAGCCTTTGTAGACCTCGACGATTGCCAGCACGCGATTGCGCCGGTCCAAAAGGATCACGCGCAAATGTTCCTGCTCCAATGCCGACATTTCATACTGAACCAGCGCCGCCGCATCCGCCGGGCTGTTGATGGCGAGTTTCTCCTCCGGCGATTGAAGCGCCAGCCTCCTGCCCAATTCGATGGCGGCTTTGATCTGCGAGGCTTTGGCTTCACCCATCCCATGCTGGTCCATCAACTCCTGGAAAGGAGCGCGGTGCAATCCGCCCAGTCCGCCGAATTTTTGCAAAAGGCGCTGACCCACCTCCACGGCATTCTCGCCCTGAACGCCAACCCGCAGCAGGATCGCCAGCAATTCGGCGTTTGTCAACGCCTGCGGACCGAGCGCCGCCAACCGTTCGCGCGGGCGGTCTGATTCGTGCAGGTCTGAGATGCGGTAGGTTGGTTTGGAAGTGGTTTCGGCCATTTTCTCGGCAGGATGCCCGCGTTTATGGGATGACGGTAATGGCGTCTATGTTCGTTGGTTCTCCAGAGCCGCCCGCCGGCGATATTACGATGATGTAATAATAATTACCCGGCGGCGGGGCGCTTGCGGCGGTTTCCGCGTCAATCAGAATGCCCGCGCCCGGATAGGGATACAAATTTGCCTCTGGAACCACGCGGTTGTCGCATTCGGGTATCACAGGGCAGGCGGGATCCAACGGCAGGATGGCGTAATCTGCGTTTGTGTTGAAATCCTGAATTCCGTCGGACCAGTTGAAAACCTGGTAATAAGGATTCGCATCCGGGAATTGGGAAATGCCGAGGATGATGAAATCCATGTAGATGATGCCAAAATTATTGTATTCGTACAAGATAAT
>DAOTXI010000424.1:0-1894 GCA_034435475.1 Anaerolineales bacterium | reverse complement strand
GTTGGGCCACTTGATCTTGGGAGAAAGACCAAGCCCCAGACAGGCATCAGACACAGAGAGGGCAGCCAAGCCCACGGTCCGCGAGAGATGCGGGCGCATGGGCGCGGAGGGGCACAGGATCAGGCTCATCGCAATGGCGCTGCCTTTGGGGGTGAACCATTTGCGGTCGAGCCGCCCGCGCCCCTGCGTTTGCTCATCTGCGATCACAAGCGAGAAATCTTTTGCGCCGTCCGCCGCCCATGCCAGGGCTTCATCGTTGGTCGAGCCGATGGAATCGAAGTAACGCATGCCGCCGGGGTTGAGTTTATCAAGTTGTTTTTTGAGGGAGGATGCGTTCATCATAAAAAACCTGACAGGTCTTCAAGACCTGTCAGGTTTCAGTAGCTATTGAACAATATCGTACGGATTGATGTTCGAGCCGCCAACGCGGATCTCGAAATGCAGGTGCGCTCCGAAGGAATTCCCCGTATTGCCGGAGAGACCGATGACCGCGCCCTGCCCAACGGTCTGACATTGCGAGACAAGGATCGTGCTTAAGTGGGCGTAGACCGTTACATAATTATTTCCGTGATCAATCTGCACCACGTTGCCGTAGCCGTAATTCCAGCCGCCCGCCGCCATGGTGACGACGCCTGTTCCGGCCGCATAAACGTTCGAGCCTTCGGGCGCATCTATATCAATGCCGAGATGACCCGGACCATACGCATTGCCTGAAAGTGTGTGACTGTCCGCGGGCCAGCCGAAGCCGCTGCCCACCGGTCCGCCGCCGCAAACGTTGGACGCATTTGCGCCGCCTGTGCCGGTATTTGCGCCGCGCGCCGCCGTTGCAAGGTCAGCCGCCCAGTTGCGAAGTTCGCGCGAACCGCCGGGGATGAAGACCGTTGTGCCGGGTTCGATTTCCGGGTCGGTCAAATCAATTTGATTGCCGGGGAAGTTGACGATATCGTCCGGCTCGGCAAAATATTTCTTTGCAACCGCTTCAAAGGTGTCGCCATCCTTCCATTCGTAATACATGCCGTCTTCCGGCGGGATCTTTAACTCCATGCCGGGGCGCAGGCTGTGCGGGTTATCGTCCAGTTGCTCGTTGACGTACAGGATGGTCTCGGATTTGATCTTGAATAATTCGGCGATGCGGTACATCGAATCGCCGCGCACCACCCGATACATCTCCGGTTCATAACGCGGACGTTCGGGGATGTTGGTCTTGACCTGCAATTTGCGGAAGATGGTGGGGAAGAAGCCGGTTCCCTCTCCGCCCGAGCCTGCTTCCGGGACCGTTGACGTTCCTTCCGCTGAAGCTTCTTCCGTCGCCGCCGCGACGGTGACAATGGTGGGCGGAAGCGTGCTCTTGTAATACAGCGTCCCTCCAAGCAAGGCAATCACCAACACGCCGGTCACCGTCCAACTGACGACGGTGAATCGGTCTGTCTTTTTTTCCTTGCGCGGCGTGGTGCTGGGCTCGTCCACAACAGCAACCGGCTGGGACTTTTCTTTAGTCTCCGCCTGATTCTTTTTTGCAGGGAGAAGCGATTTGATTCTTTCGAGAAGGTTCATTTTTATGGCGTGGTTCGTACCGAAAAATTCATTATGCGCGGGGAAGAGGGCAGGATAAATCTTGCCATACTATGGTATTACTCTGTGAATTTTGCGCAGTACGAAAACTTCAGTTTGTTCCCGCGCAAGGCGCAAACTGAAGTTTGCGGTACAGTTGCGCTACGCATCCCTGGTCAGGTTTTCCAAAAATTCGATATTGTTCTTAGATTTTTCCAGCCGGGTCAGGATCGCCTCAGTGGCAACGGACGGGTCCATGCCTGCGCCGGAGGGCTGGGGGGAGGTCATCTGCACGAACATGCGGCGCAGGAGCCAGACGCGCTGGAGCAGGTCGGGTCCGAGC
>DAOTXI010000423.1:0-2386 GCA_034435475.1 Anaerolineales bacterium | reverse complement strand
GGCACGCACCGCCCACCAGCGTGAATCAGAATCGTCGGAGCAGGACAGTTCCATCAATGGCGGAACCGCCGCTGCTCCCATCTCAAGAATGGCCGGAATGGCGTTCTCCGCCCGTTCATCATCTCCGGACGTTAATTCAGCGAACGGGTCTAACATTTACTTTGCGGGAGGCGGGACGGGCAGGGCGTCCTTCGATGTGGAGACCCATTTGTCGCCTTCGTCAATCAACATGACGGGAATATCATCAATGATCGGATACTTGCGCCCGCAGTCTTGACAGATGAGCCATGAGTCTTTGTGGAGTGTGAGCAAGCCTTCTTTTTCACGAACGCAATTGGGGCATCGTAAGATTTCAAGCAATTCTGTGCTGACCATTGTTTCTCCTTGTTCAGGGAAAAATTGTACCATGCGAGATTCGGAGTCCCATGTCTCCCGACTTTGACTCTTTAGGATTTGGCGTGACTACAGTTTAACTTTACTGTATTTGGTAATGCGACATTAATGTCGCACTACCTTTTGCGGTTCGGCACGGCAATTCCCAAAGTCTCCTTTCTTTGGAGCGTACCCTACCCCGAATCTACGTTGCATATCTGGTTCTTGCGCGCCAGTTTCTTGGGGCTGTCGGACCCGGGACCAAACTGACAGACCGCCGCCCAGGGTTCGTAATGGGTCTGGATTTGATCGGTGAAATACACCAAGCCGCCGCGCCAGACCGTGCGGGTAACAGTGACATCTGCGCCTTCGGCGGCATAGTCCACCTGTTTGATCTCATTGGCGTCAAGTTCGGGATTTTCTTCAAAGACCGTCTCCGGCGGCGGGACGATATTCTGCGGGCCGGTCGTCTCCCAGGTGACAGAGCGCCCGTCGGAGGTGGAGTAAATCTTCCAGGTCAGCGTGCGCGCGCCGACATCAACGTAGGTCTCCATCAACATCCAATGAGGCGTGTCGTTCTGGAATTTGAAATCCACCAGCGGAAAATAGACGGTGGCATCCATCCCGGCGAACTGCGAATCAACGTGTCCGCTGGCATCCATTTCATAGTAGGGAACACGATACGCGTGCGAATAACGCTCGATGATCGGGAAACCCGCAAAGAACACGGTGCGGAAAAGCGTGGTGCTGACCTGACACACGCCGCCACCCACGCCCTTGATGGTGCGCCCGCCGTAGATGATGAGCGCCTCGGCATAGCCGTTCTCGAGGCTGACATCGCCGAGCACACTGCCCATCGAGAAGGTCTCGCCGGGAGCGATCAGCAAGCCGTGATATTGCGAAGCGGCTGTGACGATATTCTGAATCCGCTCCTCGCTTGACCCGTAGAAATAAGTCGTCTGTGTGGCAACCAGTTGAATGATGCCCAAATCCGAGCCGATTGCCTGGTCGGATACAGATGGCTGTTGTTCCGCCACCACAAGGTTGACGCTGTGTTCTCCGCGTTGTAATGCTGCATTAATCGCATCAATGCTGGCTTCCACATCCATCTCACGCCCCACAGCGGAGGAAGAGATCGGTTCGATCTGCCCGTTTGAGTCGTCAAACACGAAACGCGCGTCACGAGGCTGGCGGTCGACGACGATCTTCAAATCGGCGAGCGACTTGCGTAATTCCTTTTCATCCAAACCGACCTGCACCTGCGGCACGCCGTTCGCATCCGCAACGACGGTTGTAACAAGCATGTTTGCCAGGACCTGCGCATCGAACGTCCACGGACCGGGCTCGCCCGCCGTCGCATTTGGCAGGTACATCGTGAAGGATTGGCTGAGCATGATCCGCGCCTGTTCCGCCTGGGCTGTCACATCCAACATGCGCGGCGCGGTCTCCCCGACCACAAGCGGCACTTCGCCGTCTCGAAAACTTTGCAACTGCGCGCCGAGGTAGATCAATGTGGCGTCCAAATTCAATGCGCGCCCCAAACGCCCCGGCTCCGAGATCACATTCGTCCCCTCCACGCGCAGAACCGCTTCGGCAACAGGCTGGTCAATTTGCACCGCGATATTTTGCAAATAAGCATACGCCACCCGCTGGTCAAAGAGGATCACCGGGGGCACATCCGCGCCGAGCCCGCGCGCGCGGATTTGGGACGACAACGCCGAGAACAAACCGCCGTGCCGCCCATGGTCGTACGCCGCGTTCGCAGAACCGGTCGGGTCGAAGACCATTCCCAATTCCACAGGCGACGCCACCCAGACCTTGTCGCCATCGCGGAATAAAATTTTTCCACTTGTGGCATACGAAAGGGTCTGGCTCAACTTCAATGCCGCCTCGGCGCGAGAGAGTCCCGAAAGGTCCACGCCCGCCACGCTCACAACGGGAAAGATTCGCCCCGCATATGATAGTTGATAGATGATCGTCCACATCAGGACGATGCCGATGAATAATGCAACCC
>DAOTXI010000422.1:0-15087 GCA_034435475.1 Anaerolineales bacterium | reverse complement strand
ATGTGTGGCTCAGGGCAAAGCCGCAATTGGATGGGATCAAAAATTTGGAAACGAGGAATGGCGGAATTCGGTGCCAGGTGTCAGGTTTCAAGTTTCAGGTAAGAGCCTGAAACGCGGAATAGGCGTGGCGATGGTTATGCAGGGGACAGCCATCCCCTACCTCGATATGGGCGGCGCTTCGATCAAAATGAACGATGACGGTTCGTTCAACCTTCTCGTTGGCGCAACAGATTTGGGGACCGGCTCGGATACCGTCCTCGCGCAGATGGCGGCGGAGGTATTGGGCGTGCCTATTGAAGATATGATTACCTATTCATCCGATACGGATTTCACGCCATTCGACAAAGGCGCATACGCATCGTCCACAACCTATGTCTCTGGAACAGCGGCAACCAAGGCGGCACAGATCGTCGCGGAAAGGATCAAGGCAAGAGCGGTTGAAATGTTCAAGGTTACAGGTTTGCAGGTTGAACCTTCAAACTTGCAACTTGCAAACCGAATGGTAGTCGCCCCCAATGGACAGACCATTCCGCTCAGCGAAATTGCCCTTGACAGTTTACACAAGAACAACCAGGAACAGATCATGGGCGTGGCAAGTTACGTCTCGCCTGTTTCGCCTCCGCCTTTTGCGGCGCAATTTGCCGAAGTGACTGTGGATACGGAAACCGGTCAAGTCACCGTGGATAAACTGGTGATGGCGGTCGATTCGGGCGTCATCATCAATCCGCTCACGGCATCGGGACAGATCGAAGGCGGCATGATGCAAGCGTTGGGATATGCCGTTTGCGAAGAAATGCGTTATGACGAAAAGGGTGTAGCCTACGAACGCGATCTGGACCGCTACCATCTCTTCCGCGCCGATGAAATGCCGGATCTGGAGACCATCTTTGTCGAGACTTTCGAGCCAAGTCATCCATTCGGCGTGAAGGCTGTGGCGGAAATTCCAATGGACGGGGTTGCTCCGGCGGTTGGGAATGCCATCCTCGACGCCATTGGAGTCAACGTCAACGAGATTCCGACCACGCCGGAAAGAGTCTGGAGAGCGGCAAGGTAGCTGAAATTCGAATCGGGCTCAAAGTTAAGTCTGAGGCGACTCCCGTCTGCCTGATTTCGTTTGCATTGGTTTTTTTGAATATCCCTTCATCCACTGAGGCGGGATATAATTTGGTATCCACAAAGCCGCCCGCTCATTCCAATGACAGCACCCAAATCAATCTACCTGATCCCCTACCTTGCATCGCTGGCATTGTCCGCGGCCATCCTGTATTATGCATGGACGAGAAAGCATAAAAGGGAAACACGCGCGTACAAATGGTATGTGCTTGGTCAAACCCTATGGATCGGGGCATTCATCATCGAGTTGATCAGCAACTCGATGCAGGCGAAGATTTTCTGGGATGGTTTCCAATGGCTGTGCAGTCTGGCGATATTGATTGCCATTCCCTTTTTCGTTGTGGAATATACGGAATACAAAATCCGGCATCGCCGCAGGGTGTTCCTGCTGGCGCTGGTCGCGCCGGTTTCCTTCGGGCTGGTTGTCCTGAGCGACCCGCTTCACCATCTCATTTACGCCAACCCCGCACTGACACCGCCCGATCCCTTCGCTGAACTTTTTTACCCGCTGACCTGGGTCGTCTATCTTTATGCCATTTATTCCTATACAGTCATCGGCTGGTCTATTTATCTTTTGATCCGCCGCCTCCTGCGGCCCCAGGGTTTATATCGCGCCCAGATTCTCGCCATCATTTGGGGGTTTTTGATTCCCGTTGCCCCGACCCTCTTATCGCTGGTCGGACTGCAGGTCACCCCCGAGCGTGACCCTATCCCTTTTTCCACAGCAGTGGGGAATCTGGTCATTGCCTGGGGATTGTATCGTTACCGCATCTTCGACGTCATTCCCATCGGTCGTGACCGGGTCTTCGATTCATTGGCGGATCCGATCGTCATCCTCGATAAAAACAACATCATCATAGACATCAACGACGCCATGCTGGCGCTCCTCGACAAGAAGGAATCCCAGGTCATCGGCGAACCCGCCAGAGTCATTTTCGACGATTTTCCGATACCCATCAAAATGCACACTCAGGTATCTTATGCAAGAAGCGAGGCTGTCTTCGAGATCAATAAAAAACAGATCCACTATGAATTGACGGTCTGGCCCCTCTTCAATGCGGACAAACAAATGACCGGAAGAGTGTATATCTCGCACGACATCACCGCGCTGAAAGAACTGGAAGGCGAATTACGCAAACTGAACACCAAATTGGAGGATCGCGTTCAGGAACGCACACATGAACTGGAGGAGGCATACGAGTCGCTGCTGGAGGGCATGGCGCGCGCGCTCGAACTGCGGGACAGGGATACGGAGGGGCATTCAAGGCGGGTGACGGAAAACGCCCTGAAGATCGCGCAAAAGATGGGCATTCAGGGAAAAGACCTGGACGATATTCGCAGCGGAGCCATTCTGCACGACATCGGCAAAATCAGCATCCCCGATGAAATTCTGCATAAGAAAGGCAGGCTCACCCCCGAAGAACGCGTCATCATCGAGCAGCATCCCACAACCGCGTATAAACTTCTTTCCAGCATCCCGATCCTGAACAAAACCGTCGAGATTCCCTACTACCATCACGAAAAATGGGATGGAACTGGCTATCCGCAAGGGTTGAAGGGCGAGGAAATCCCACTCTCCGCGAGGATTTTCGCCGTCGCTGACGTGTGGGACGCCTTGAGCAACGACCGCCCGTATAACAAAGCCTGGTCCCGCGAACAGATCATCGAATATTTCAAGGAACAGACAGGCTTGCATTTCGATCCCATCATCGCCCGGCTCTTTCTGAGCATGGTCGAAAAAGGCGAGATATAATCATGCGGGATCGAATGTAATATGACCACCCAAGGGTGAAACTTTTTTGGAGATTCTGAACGTCATGCTTGAACAGACTTATGTTGTAGGACACATCAACCCCGATACCGACTCGATCGCCTCTGCCATGGGATACGCCTGGCTGCTGCGCGAACGGGATGGAGTCAACGCTGTCGCGGCTCGCGCCGGGGCGTTGAATGCCCAGACTTCATGGGCTTTGAAGACCCTCGGGCTTGATCCTCCCCTCCTCCTCACCGACGCCTCTCCCCGCTTCGAATCCGTCATGCAACGCTTGGACTGCATCCGCCCCGACGCCCAACTCGGCGCCGCATGGACCCTCGCCAGCCGCACGGGCGGGCTCGCCCCAATCGTTAATGAAGATGGAACACCCTACGGCATGGTCAATGGGATGAGCCTGTTCAATTATTTCAGCGCCACCCTCGGTCCACGTCCCGGCGACACGACCGTGCGCGAGATGATGTCTGCCCAATGCAAGGATGCGGCGGATACCTCCATTCCCAAATTCCAGGCGAACGCCCACATCCGCGATTCACTTAACCGCATCCTCCGCAGCGAAGTGGACGATTACTGGGTGGTCGACGAGAAAGGGTTGTATTTGGGAGTTGCCCGCCAGCGAAATATCCTTAAACCGCCGCGCCTTAAGATCGTATTGGTGGATCACAACGAACCGCGCCAGTCCATTGCCGCGCTCGAAGAAGCCGAACTTCTTGAAATTTTGGATCACCACAGACTCGGCAACCCATACACCCACCAGCCCATCCGCTTCACTGTGGATGTTGTCGGCTCAACATCCACACTTGTAACTGAGCAGACCGCCGAAGCCGGGCTTTCCGCCCCGCCCGCCACTGCTGGCGCGCTTCTTGCCGGGCTTCTATCCGATACGCTCATTTTGACATCCCCTACAACCACAACGCGGGACAAAACTGCGGCAGAACGGCTGGCACGTTGGGCGTTCAGTGGTGGAAGTCCGCTTCGGGGCGAAACCATCGAAACCTTCGGTAAATCTCTCCTCAGCGCCGGGGCGGGTTTATCGAACCGGAAACCGGAAGAAGTCGTCAGCACAGATATCAAACCATTCGAAGGCGGCGGATTCAAGTTCGCTGTCGCACAGGTGGAAGTAACCGACATTATGCAGTTATCGGAACACCTCGCGCCGCTTATAAAGGCGCTCGACGACCTGCGAGATAAACGCGGACTGGACTTTGCCATGCTCCTCGTGACAGACATTGTGCGCGGAACCAGCCGCCTGCTTCTGTCTTCGAATCCGCCGCCCATCCTGGAAGACCTGCCCTACCCCGCCCTGCCCGACGGTTCGCGCGACGCGCCGGGTGTTGTGTCGAGAAAAAAGCAATTGCTCCCGGCTGTGCTTGGGTTGCTGGAGAGATAAAATGCTCGAAAAACCCCGTCTGATTAATATCCTGCGAAATGACTCCTGGGCTGCTACCAACCTTGCCACGGCAGTGTTCATGGCAATCATCACCGCAATCGTTCAGATCGTCAACTTGGTAACGGGCATGGAATTATCGAACGTCGGTGATTACCTGATGATCACAGGGGTCACGATTGCTGTCGCTGCGATATTTATCCCTTTTCGGGTCAGGTATGTTATGGGAGTTTTCGAAAACGGCGTGGAAGTCAGAGCCACAGTCCTTTCGAAAAAGGCGCATAAAGCCAATTTAAAACTCAATTTAAGATACAAGGTCAACGGGACAGATTGGGAAAAGACCTTCGACCAGGTAATTACGGAACACACCAAACATTTTCTTGAAGATCAGGAGATCACGCTGGTGGTTGACCAGTATAACCCCAAGCGCATCCTGCTCCGGGACGCTTATTTTTGATATCGAGTTTTTCACCCCGCTCAGACGGGGTTTGGGTAATTGACTAATGCCCTTCCCATATCTTGACGAGACGGCGCAATTAGACGAACAGACCCGAAAAGACCTGCCGGGCTCTTTTATTACGCTGCCAAGCGGGGTCACACATTACGAAGAGGACGGCGACCCGAACGGCCCACCGGTTGTTCTCGTTCACGGATTCTCCGTCCCGTATTTCATCTACGACCGGACTTTTGAGTTTTTATCCAGCCATGGATTTCGCGTTCTGCGTTACGACCTGCTTGGGCGCGGATTTTCAGACCGACCGAGGGTTCAATACAATTCGGCGCTGTTCGTAAAACAATTATGGGAACTGTTGGAGGCGCTAAATTTCAAAAATATTTCCCTTGCGGGGCTATCCATGGGCGGCGCGGTGACGGTCTCATTCATTGAACAACATCCGCGATACGTCTCCAAATACATCTTGATTGATCCAGCCGGAGCAAGACCGGTCTCGATCTCGCCCATGCTCAAGGCGGTGAGAATGCCCGGCTTGGGCGAAATCGTCCTCGGTCTGTTTGGAAGCGGAAGCATGGTCAGGGGCATTGTCGCAGACTTATTCACGCCCGAATTGGTGGAGGAATTCCAGGCGAAGTACAAAATCCAGATGCGTTACAGCGGATTCAAACGCGCCATCCTCTCCACGATGCGGAACGGGATGCTTGATTCATTCATCGAAACCTATCGCACGGTTGGAATCTTGAAAAAACCGACGCTCATTTTCTGTGGCAGGCAGGATGCGACCGTGCCGTTCGAACACAGCGCAGACATCCTTGCTGCCATGCCACACGCGGAATTGCGCGTCATTGAAAACTGTGGACACATTCCTCACTACGAGCGTCCGGGCGAAGTCAATGAAATTCTGTTAGAATTTTTGAGACGTTAAATCTCTCCCAAACTACCAACCAATAACTTTACGGGGGATTTCGATGACCACGTATCCACCCAAGGAGGTACGCTTGAAAAAGCAATACATTCAGACCCTTTACGATTACAACCAATGGGCAAAAGAAAAAATACTGGAGACTGCATCGCGTCTTTCACACGAGGAGTACATGGCGAAGGGGGCATATCCGCACAGGGACCTTCACAGCATCCTGACTCACAGCCTGTTCGCAGAGTGGATCTGGCGCAATCGCTGGATGGGCGTCTCCCCCACAAACCGTTTGAATCCTGAAGATTTCCCGACCTTTAACTCCCTGCGGGAGCGCTGGCAGGCGGAGGATGTTGAACTGACGAAATTTGTCGAAAGCCTCACCGAGGAACGCCTGAGCAGTCCCTTCCAGTATTCCAGCACGGAGGGAGTCGGCTATGAAAATATCCTCTGGGAGGCGATGGCGCATGTGGTCAACCACGGGACCCAGCATCGCAGTGAAGCGGCGGTTATTCTGACGGAACTGGGAAAATCGCCCGGCGACCTCGACATGATCCTCTTCACAAGAAAGAAATTATGAATTTCAATCGCATACGAAATATTGCATACCGCAACCGGCATAATATTGCCGTCTTCTTCTTATTGAACCTGGCTTGCGCGGCTTGCATCACGCTTGTCGGCGCGCGCGTGGTGTACACCGACTCGACCCGTCATTCCGGCTTGATCTGGAATCTCTTCCTGGCATGGATTCCATTCATCCTTGCCTACCTCGCCCACGCGCTTTCATGGAACCGTATTTGGGTGTATCTCGGTATTCCCTTTGTGGCTTTCCTCTGGCTGTTATTCTTCCCCAACGCGCCCTACATGCTGACCGACCTGCAGGACCTGGCACGCGGCGCAGGCAGGGAAGCCCCGCTCTGGTATGACGTCATCATCGTGGTCTGGTGCTCGTGGACGGGGACCCTGCTCGGCGTGATCTCGCTTTATCTGATGCAGGACATCATCACACGCACCTTCAACCGCTGGCTGGGCTGGCTCTTTGTCTTTGCTATTTCGGGCTTGAGCAGTTTTGGCATCTACATCGGTCGTTTTGTCCGGCTGAACTCGTGGGACATCCTGCAAAACCCGGCAGAGACGGCAATGGTCATCCTCGGGGTCGTCATCGACCCAAGCAGGCGGCTGGCGGCATTTACATTTGCCTACACCCTCTTCTTTCTTTTCATTTTCCTCCTGCTGTACTCCTTCAGCCACATGTTGAGCGAACAAACCGCGCTTACCACCAGTTCACCGGAGCAACTGGCTTCCACCCAGCCAACCCAGCCTGTAAATTGACCCGCCAAACCTGACACTCTTTGAAAGGCTTTGAAAGCGGGTCTGGATACAATCCATGAACCACTGGAGGTACAAATGCTAAAGACTGCCTACGAAAAAGTAAAACCTTTCCGTTTCCGACTCGCGCTCATCGGTTTGCTTTTTGGCGCGAGCGTAACATCCGTGGTGTTGTTCCGCCTGCGCACGATCATAAGCGGCTCCACAGATTATCTCTTCCTGTTATGGAATCTTTTCCTCGCCTGGCTGCCGCTTGTGATGGCATACGCCGCTTCAAGCTTCGCTTCAAGACGGCGTTATGTCGCGCTGACCGTACTTCCCGCCGCCGCGTTGTGGCTGCTGTTCTTTCCCAATGCGCCATACATACTCACCGACCTGTTCCACTTGCGCCACCCACAACCTAATGTGCCGCTCTGGTTCGACGCCCTGCTGATCAACTGGTTCGCGTGGACCGGGCTTCTGCTGGGAATCGTCTCCCTTTTTCTAATGCACACCATCGTGCGCAAGGCTTTCGGTCGCGTTGCAGGTTGGGTATTTGTCCTTATCGTTGGTACACTTTGCAGTGTCGGCATCTACATTGGGCGTTTTCTGCGCTGGAACTCGTGGGACGTAATCTTCCATCCGTTCGCGCGGCTCGGTGACCTTCTGCGTTATGCCGCAAACCCCAGCCTGCAATCCGTTGTGTTCATCACGGTGTTTTCGGCGCTGTTCATCTTCATCTACATATCAACCTATTCTTTCGGGTTGCTACTTCAGGAACAACAGGACACCAAATGAAACCATTGATCATCATCCGGGGTGGAGGCGACCTGGCTAGCGGTGTTGCACTGCGTCTCCAACGGGTCGGCTTTCAAGTCGCCATTCTCGAACTCGACAAACCCCTGGCAGTCCGGCGCAGCGTTTCATTCTCTGAAGCGGTCTATGAAGGGACGCAAACGGTCGAGGATGTAACGGCAAGGCTTGTGTCGGCAGACCAGTTCCAGGTCACGTTGGAGGCGGGGGAGATCCCGGTATTGATCGACCCCCATGCCAATATCCTCAGGAATCAATTTCTGACCAGTCCCGCCTCGACCTTTCTTGTGGATGCGCGTTTGCTTAAACGCGAACCCGAGCCTTTACCGGGGGATGTCGCGCTTCATATCGGGCTCGGACCGGGTTTCACAGCCGGAGCCGATTGCCACGCTGTGATCGAAACCCGCCGCGGACACACGCTTGGAAGAGTCTACTGGGAGGGTCAAGCCTCGGCAGACAGCCGCCAGCCCGATGGCGATCCGCGCCGCGTGCTGCGGTCTCCATCCACCGGTTCGCTGGAGGCGTTGAAAGGGATCGGCGATTTTTGCAAGGAAGGCGAAGTCATCGCGCGAGTCAATGGAGCCCCCATTGCGAGTCCCTTCGACGGGCTGTTGCGCGGGCTGATTCATCCGCGGGTCGAAGTAACCGAAGGGATGAAGATCGGCGACGTGGATGCGCGGAATGACCCCTCGCTCACCCGCCTGGTTTCAGACAAGGCGCTTGCAGTGGCGGGCGGCGTCCTCGAAGTGATCTACATAAAGTTGAAGGATATGGAGTAAACCTTTTCACCGCACTTCCACATCCATGAAGAATACGAGCAGGGAACGGAAGGCATAAAGGGGAATCCACAAAACAATATGGACAAGGTTGCTCAATGCAAACAGGAGGGAGATCGAGCGAAATATTGAGTCGAGGGTTGGCGCAATGTTTTCGAGCATCCATGAGCCTGCGCCGGCGATGAGTGCGACGGTCAGCAGGGTTCCGATCCACAGACCGAGCGGCAGCCAGGCATGACGGTCTGACTCGGATGGCAACATGGTGCTCGAAACGGCAAAGGTCAGGTAGAACCACAGGTAAAAATCCGGCACACTGGGCAGCAGTCCAAGCCCCATAAAAAACAGGTCCAATTGCCCATTCCTGAAGACATTCCACAAGGCATCCAGCCGCAGTTGTGCGACTGCCGCATAGGCGATAAAAAGCGTGCCTGCAATGATGGGAGCAAGCCCGATCAACGAGTCGCGCAGGATGTCTGTTTTTTCAACCTCCACCGAGCCCAGGATCAACCCGCCATTATTCACCGCCTGCGGGATGACCGTAAAACGCCCTGTCCGCACGCCGAGGATTTTTGCGGTCAGGTAATGGCTGGCTTCATGCAGCAGCACTCCCGGCAGAAATAACAGCGAAAAGAGAGCGATCGTCAGGGGCTTGTTCCGGGTGATCAGAAAGATAATGAGTTGCATTTCGCGATGCAAAAACCGCTGGAGATACGCCAGCGGTAAAAGGTTAAGGGTGAAAATGATCAGACCGATAAATTGCACGGTTTTATTTTCCTCTTTATTTTGCAGAGGCAGGGATGATGAAAATCGGCGGGCAGGGCTACCCCTGAGCCGCCCGCACAATGGAAATAAATTCCTCCGCTTTCAAACTTGCGCCGCCCACCAATGCGCCGTCAATATCGGGTTGGGAGAAGAACTCGGCGGCATTGGCGGCAGTTACCGAACCGCCGTATAGGATGCGGATGGCTTGAGTGGTTTCGTTGCCAAACAGTTCCTGCAACACCGGGCGGATCACGCCGCCATGCACGCTTTGCGCGTTTTCTGCGCTCGAGGCTTTGCCCGTACCGATTGCCCAGACCGGTTCATACGCCACCACGATATGCGGAGCGAAATCAGAGGATACACCCTGCAATCCGATCCGGGTCTGCGCCGAGACAACTTTCGCCGTCTCACCCGCTTCATACTGGGCAAGCGTCTCACCCACGCACACGATTGGGATCAACCCCGCTTTTTGCGCGGCAAGCAGTTTTCTATTCACGGTTTCATCCGTCTCGCCGAAATAGGCGCGGCGCTCCGAGTGCCCGAGAATGACATACCCGCACAACTCCTTCACCATCCCCGGCGCAACCTCACCGGTAAATGCTCCTTTTTCCTCCCAATGCATATCCTGAGCTCCGAGCCCAATCCCCTTCCCAACAAGCAACTCAGACGCGGTCATCAGCGAAGGAAACGGCGGGCAGACAACTCGCTCGACACCGTCGATTCCACTCAAAGACGCAGACAACGCGGATAACAATTCGCGCGTTTCCGCGATGGTTTTGTTCATCTTCCAATTTCCTGCTATAAATGGCGTTCTCATGATGCTCCTCGTTTAATTCAACAATGAATGCGACATTAATGTCGTCGTTCCATTTTTACACAAAACTCACAATATGCTCCAGCTTCCTCAAGGCAAGGTCTTGAGAATTTCCTCCGCCATGATAATTGTCCATGCTGGCGCAACCGGGTCTGTGGTCAGGACAGTCAAAATGCGCCGGGCTTCATCCGGCAGTCCTTTTTGAATGAAGAATTCGGCGCGAAGCAGATGCACTTCTTTTAACTCATCGGAGGCATTTTCAGCCAGTAAAAGTAATTCCTCCGCCTTTGGCAAATCACCCAGGAATAGAGCATGGCGCGCGCGAACAATGTTGGCAAAATCTGAATGGAAAATACCAGCCTGCTCAAAAGGCAGGGCTTGTGGAAGGTCTTTATTCGATGCGCCACGATATGCCGACTCTCGAAACCCATCCTTGACCTCATCAGGAATAAATCCATCCTCTTTGAGAAACAGGGGCATCGTCCGCGCATACATCCCAGCCGCCAGGTGCCAGGCTTGACGATTCTTGTATTCAATGGCGGCATCAAGATAGAAAGCCTTGTTATCCGGTCCCGCAAGGTTGGCTGCCTGGGTAAATTCTTCCAATGCTGGAATCTCCATGGCGGCATCCCAAAATGCGGCGGATAACGCCAGATGAGCGTATGGATCGCCAGGGTTGAGCCCCACCACCTCGTAAGCCTTTTGAATATCGGGCGTAAGTTCATTATCTGGAATCTGTGTCGGCGTGGAGAAACCAATGGGCGGCGGATTCTCTCCCCCCAGAGGAAGAGGCGGAAGCCCGGGTATGGCAGTCGGCGTCGGGCTTGCATCCACATTCCTTGCCGAAAAAGCCGGAAGTGTGTTTCGCAAGGCGAGGAATCCAAACCCAAAACACAGGATAGTGACCAGCCCGACCGCAGCCCACATCCAGCCATTGCGCTTCTGCTTTGGACGTTTGAGCGGATTCTCCAACCCTTCATTCGTCACGCCGCGAGGTTTCAAAGCCGGAACAGGGGAGGTTTTTACCGGGGTGCCAGTCAGGGTGACATCCGAGCCGCGCATGGGTATCCCCGCCTCGACCCATGCAGACTTGAACGCACCTATCAATTCATCCACGGTTTGATAGCGGTCGTCGCGATTTTTAGCCAATGCCTTCAGTAACACGCGTTGAACAGGCTCCGGCACGTTTGGGTTGACGGTTACCGGCAGAGGCAGCGGCGTGTAAATATGGTCGTGAATGATGGAAAAAGGAGTATCCGCGCTGAACGGGACCTGTCCCACCACCATCTCGTACAACATCACACCAAAGGAATAAATATCGGTGCGGGCGTCGAGGTCTTTCTTGCCCATGGCTTGCTCAGGGGAAATGTACTGCGGCGTGCCCATGACTGAATCGGTGGAAAGGGTCGACTCACCCGCCACGGCGATCCGCGCCAGCCCGAAGTCCGCAAGGTACATCACATTTTCACTTGTGATCAACACATTGGATGGTTTGATATCGCGGTGCAGGATTCCCTGCCGGTGGGCGTACCCCAACGCAGCTCCAACCGTCTCGACCACCTTCTCGATTTCCTGCGACGACAACGGAGATATCCCCATTCGCGCCTTGAGCGTATCGCCTTCAATAAATTTCATCACCAGGTAGGGGCGCCCCTCCTGTTCGGCGTAATCGTATACCGGCACTATATTCGGGTGCTCGAGTTTCGCCACCACTTTTGCCTCGCGCTGGAAACGACCAATGAAGGTTGAATCCTCGTTGAACGCCTGATGCAGAACTTTCAACGCCACATAGCGGTCGAGCGCGGCGTGATAGGCTTTATAGACGGATGCCATCCCGCCCTGACCCAATTGCTCAAGTATCCGGTAGGGTCCGACATTTTCGCCCGGTTTGAATGCCATAAATGATTCTCCGTGAATAGTTTACCCATTATAGCCGAGCCTGGAGGTCTCCGGTTACGGCGTTGTAAACTGATTGTAAATTGTCATGGATAGGACTTACGCAAAACTTTCAAGTGAGTCCGCTAATCTACGCCAATCCGCGCGAATTCATAAGAATTTAGGGAAAATTCTCGCAGATTAGTGGATAAAAAGCCATTCTACGTAAGTCCTGATGGAATCAAAAAGCGGACAGGGAAAACAACCTATCCGCTTCGACTCGGTGAAAAAAGATGATTAGGGTTGGAAGTCAACCGTCACATTGACAATGCCGTTTTCGGGGGTGAAGGTCAGCGGGAAGGATTTGAAGGTGCCGTCTCCGCAGTTTACGTTCCACTCTTCGCGCCAGATTCCGCTCGCATCCGGCTGTTGAATGACGGTGATGGTCGTCCCTTCAACGGTCGGGGATGTGCATTCGCTCATGATCCCGACCAATTGCACCGAAGCCCAGGCGATCAGGCGGGTCTCTTCATCTGCCAAGCCACCTGCGGGAACCTCTCCGCTGGTATCGAAATTGGGGACAACCGGTGTCCCGTTTGGGTCAACGGGAATAAAAGGCACATCGGTTGGGATGTCAAAATTCTGCACATCCTCGACCACCTGCTGGGCGGCAACATATGCCTGATAGCCATAATATCCGCCGACGGCAGTTGCCACACAACAACAGCAAAGCAGAACGCCGACGACAACGTACATGATGATATTGCGGTTATTTTTCTGTCCCTCCGCAGGGACCGGATTTGATTCCATCTCTCTATCTCCTTGTAAAGTTTCCGGCATTATACATAATGAAAGGAGCAGGCGCCCATAAAAACGCCTGCTCCTTTAGTCCTATCGTATGAAATTGTGATACGACAATCACTTATCGTTCAACGCCGCCACGCCCGGCAATTCCTTGCCTTCGAGAAATTCCAGCGACGCGCCGCCGCCGGTCGAGACGTGAGTCATCTCTTTCGCGACGCCCGCCTTCTTGACCGCGCTCGCAGAATCGCCGCCGCCGATGACCGTGACCGCTTTGGATTCAGCCAGCATCTTCGCAAGCGTGAACGTCCCTTCGGCAAACTTCGGCATTTCGAAGACGCCCACGGGTCCATTCCAAACGATGAGTTTGGCTCCGTCCATTGTGCTTTTATATACGCTGATGGTTTTCGGTCCCACATCCAACATGCGCCAACCGGCAGGGATTTTGTCCACATCCACAGTTTGGGTGTCCGCTTCAGCATCGAATTTATCAGCAATGACCGCATCCACCGGTAGGACGAGTTTATCGCCCAGTTTGCCGAGCAGGGATTTGGCTGTTTCGAGGGCTTCGGCTTCAACGAGGCTGTCCTGCATGTTCAGTCCCTTTGCCGCGAGGAAGGTATTCGCCATGCCGCCGCCGATGATGAGTTTGTCGCATTTCGCGGCGAGGGTTTCCACGACCAAAATCTTGTCGCTGATCTTCGCGCCGCCAAGAATGGCAATGTAGGGATGTTCGGGGTTCGCCACGGCTTTACCGAGGTATTCCAATTCCTGTTCCATCAAGAAACCGGAGACGGCGGGCAGGAAGCGCGCAATGCCTTCGGTGGACGAGTGGGCACGATGGGCGGAACCGAATGCATCGTTGACATATACATCTGCGAGCGACGCCATTTGTTCGGCAAGGTCAAGATCGTTCTTCTCTTCGCCTTTGTGGAAGCGGGTATTTTCGAGCATGACCACGTCGCCGGGCTTGAGGTTTTTCGCAATCGCTTCCACTTCCGCGCCGACGCAATCGGGCGCCATGGTCACGGGGCGATTAATCAGCGTGGATAAAACTTCGGAAGCGGCGCGCAGGCTGAATTCCGGATCTGAGCCGCCTTTGGGTCGTCCCAAGTGACTCGCAAGCAGGAGCGCGGCTCCCTGATCCAGACAATATTGAATGGTCGGCAGCGCCGCTTTGATGCGCTTGTCGTCGGTGACTTTGCCTTCCGCCATCGGGACGTTGAAATCAACGCGCATAAAAACGCGCTTGCCTTTGAGGTCGATATCTTTTACAGTTTTCTTGTTCATGTTTGCTCCGCATGTAAACAAGTAAACAAGTAAACAAGGAAACAGGTACACAAGTCAATTCATGCGGCTTGTGTACCTGTCTACATGTTTAAGTGTCTACCTTCTTACAGGTTCTTCGCCATCAACGCCGCGAGGTCGGCTGTGCGGCAGGAGTAGCCCCATTCGTTATCATACCAGGTGACCACTTTGACAAAGTTGCTCTTGTCCTTGCCAAGCACACTGGTGAAAGGCAGGTCAACCGAGGAACTGTAGGAACTGCCTTTGAAGTCCATGCTGACGAGGGGTTCGTCCACCGCTTCGAGGACGCCCTTGAAACGCGGAGTCTTTGCGGCATCGCGGAACGCCTGTCGCAGTTCTTCAGTGGTGGTTTCTTTTTCGAGTTCAACGGTAAAGTCCACGACAGAGACGGTCGGGGTCGGAACGCGCAGGGAATAACCATCGAACTTGCCTTTAAGGTCGGGGATCACCAAAGCAATTGCCTTCGCAGCGCCGGTGGTGGTCGGGATGATATTCAAGCCGGAGGCGCGGGCGCGGCGCAGGTCAGAATGCGGCATGTCCAACACCTTCTGATCGTTGGTATACGAGTGGATGGTGGTCATAAATCCGCGCTTGATGGTGTAAAGATCATGCACAACCTTTGCGGCAGGAGCCAGGCAGTTGGTGGTGCAGGAAGCATTTGAAACAACATGATGAACCTTGGGGTCGTATTTGTCTTCATTGACGCCCAACACAACCGTGAGGTCTTCCCCTTCAGCAGGAGCCGAGATAATCACCTTCTTCGCGCCACCGGAGGTAATGTGATTGACCGCCCCCTTGACCGTTTTGCCCTTCTTGTTCACGCCGTCTTCCTTGATCGTGAATAGACCAGTCGACTCGATGACTATATCGATGCCAAGGTCGCCCCATTTGATGGCGGCAGGGTCGGTCTCTTTAAAGACCTTGACCTTCTTTCCATCAATGATCAGACTGTCATCGGCAACGTCCACCGTGCCATCTAAACGACCGTAGGT
>DAOTXI010000421.1:0-1783 GCA_034435475.1 Anaerolineales bacterium | reverse complement strand
CAACTTAATGGAACTGATGCAGGGAGCCGCCTATGCCCCGCTCACCGCGCGCACCATCGACTAACCCGCCACATCCCCCAGCCACGCTTCCATGCTCACCGGCTACTGCATGGAAGACCACGGCGTCATCTACAACAAATACTTCATGTACATGGGCTATGCCAAGGGCAACGACGTCTTCCAACTCGCGCACGAAGCGGGCATGCGCACCGTCATGATCGTCAGCAAAGACAAGATGCGCCAGATGGCGGAACCCGAAACCACCGACGTCTTCGAGATCGCATACGGCGAACCCGCCATTCAACGCGCCGTCCTGCCACAGATCGAACAGGACTTCGGCTTGATGTTCGTCCACTTCGCAGGCGCGGATAACCGCGGGCATAAATACGACTGGATGTCCGGCGAATACATGAAAGTCCTGCGCGAAGGCGACGCCGTGCTCGGCGAAATGATCAAAACCCTCAAAGCCAATGGGATGTTCGACACCACCTTCTTCCTCATCACAGCCGACCACGGCGGGCACGGCTCGAACCACATCGGTCTGATCATCGAAGATTACCGCATTCCGTGGATCGCCTACGGACCCGGCGTCGTGCCACAAGTGCTCGACCTGACAATCTACACCTTCGACACTGCCGCCACCGTCTCATACGCGCTCGGTCTGCCCATCCAACCCGATTGGGACGGCATCCCCGTCTACAAAATCTTCGGCGAAGACCAGCTCAAGATTCACGAAAAATATCCCTGCAAGACCTTAGCCGAAGACATCCCCCTCATGCCCCATCAACTCCGAACCCTGATCCTGCTCTCGATCCTTGTCCAAGGCTGTGTCTCTGCTTCCGCCTCTTCCTCCACGCCGGTAACGTTGACCCAACCCCCAGCCTCCCCCATCCCGACAGCGACCCTCACCCCGCTGCAACCCTCCATCGACGAAGCGCCCACCTCCACGCCGATTCCCATTTCGCCACAACCCATCTCGCGCATCTTCATCGTCACCTTCGACGGACTGCGCCCCGACGCCATCGCCGCCGCAGAGATGGAAAACGTCCAGTCCCTGATGCAAAGCGGCGCATACACCTTAAATGCGCAGACGGTTTTTCCCAGCATCACTCTCCCCGCTCATGCCTCAATGGTCACCGGAACATGCCCCGCCAAACACATCGCGCGCTGGAACGAATACGTCCCGCAAAATGGCTACGCCCTCGGCGTTGATGTCTTTGACCTGACCCATGGCGTCGGCTTGCGCACCGCCCTGGTGGTTGGGAAGGAAAAACTTCGTCATATCACCGAGCCGGGCAGCACCGACTTCTTCGGCTTCGTGGATAACACCGACGAGCAAAAAGATGAAACCACCCTTGAGAACATGGCGCTCGAACAGATCCGCCAGGGCTTTGGCTTGATGATGGTCCACTTCCCCGATGGCGACGTAGCTGGTCATGAATACGACTGGATGTCAAAACAACAACTCAGCGCCTTCAAGAAAAAAGATCAGTCGCTTGGCTCTTTCCTTCGCGTGATGAAAGACAGCGGCTTCTACGACGGCACGCTCATCATCGTCACCTCCGACCACGGCGGTCACAACTCCGACCACGGGCTGAACATCCCCGAAGACATGACCATCCCCTGGATCATCAGCGGACCTCAAATCGTTCCCGGCGAACTGCAAACCCCGGTCTATATTTATGACACTGCCCCCACTGTCGCCTTCGCCCTCGGACTCCCCCTTCAACCTCAATGGGACGGAGCGCCCGTCTATGAAGCCTTCGGTCTGCCCGTTGACCCG
>DAOTXI010000420.1:0-3561 GCA_034435475.1 Anaerolineales bacterium | reverse complement strand
GTGCAAACGCCCACGGTGAAGATAGCCGCCCCAGACCCGATACCAGACCGGGTTGTGTTTCGGTTCCTCCGCGGTCACTTCGCCGTAGACATGCACAAGTTCGTCGCGGTAGCGGCTGAGTTCGATGCGGCTTTCGTCGCTCGGTTCCTTGCGCACAGGCATGTTCGCCGTGCCGATGCGTACCACAAAACTGTCGTCAAAATCGGTCAGCCCGGGCAGAAAGGGCGTAAATGCCAGCCCACCCAGCGCAAGACCGCTTATCTTCAAAAAATCCCTGCGCGATAAAGAATTCATGGGCGGGATTGTACACTATTTCTAATCGTCGTCGTCACCGCCGTCGTTGGAGTTATCTTCATCGTCGTCGCCGTCATCATTGTTATCGTTATCGTCATCGCCGCCATCATCGCCATTGTCGTTACCATTATCGACGCCCCCGCCATCATCATCGTTCGAATCGTCGCCGGAGTTGGAGTTATCATCACCGCCGGAATCATCTCCGTTCGAATCGGAATTTTCATTCGAGCCGCCAGAGGAACGAACCTCGGCGCACTGCCCCTCTCCTTCGATTTCCAGCGCAATGAAAGAACCGTCATCGGCATAATAGCCGATCACTTCCACTTCCATGCCAATGCACAATTGACCATTGATCTTCGTCTGATCGAGCAGGATGGGCATTCCATTAACCAAAAGGGAGTCTTTGGTAATAACCTGGAGGATACCGCTGAGTTCGTATTCCACAGGCTGGAATGCGTCCACCTCACCCTCTGATTCGCCATTATTGGCATTTTCTTCCTCCGATTCTGATTCCGACTCAACCTCCACCTCGATGGGGCTGCCCAATGGGACCACCGACCCTGCTGGAAGCATTTCGATGCCGGAGATTTCGATGAACCCCTGGGTGTTCGTCCTCCCGGTGACGATCATCGCGTCGCCGTTGGCGGGAACCTGCATCCCTTCGGGCAGGATCACCTTCAAACCGGAGACATAATCCACGCCGTTGACCTGCATGTAAACCCCGGCAAACTGGATGACCTCATGCCTTCCTTCGGCAAGTAATTCATTTACTTCGTGCAAGCGTTCGTTTTCATATTCATCCTCCAGCATATTCCGGAGTTGCGGATCGAAGATGAAGAAAAGACGGATGCTTTCCCAGCCGCGTTTGACGGGATACAAATTCTCGCCGGGCAAAGCCGAAGCTGAAGCGTTGACCAACCCCGCGCCACTGGCAAGGAAGAGAGCCGTGAGCGCGAACGAAATGGCCAGACGGGAAAAGACGGGGATGACCCTCCGGCGCGGGGCGGATTTCGCCTCGCGCAGTTCCGCGGCTCGCTGCATCACTTTTGCGCGGGAACGCCGCACCACATCGGGCGAAGGTTCGGCGGACGTCATGCTCCGCGCTTTGGCGGCGGTTTGCAGGATCGGTCGCAGTTCAGCGGCGTGTTCGGGGAAGCGCGTCAGGACGGAGTTAATGTCCGCGCCGCGTTCCATTTCCTGGAGGCAAATTTCGAGTACGTCAAATAATTTAGTCATGATCCACCTCGCCAATCTCACGCTGAAGCGATGCCAGCGCGCGGAATTGGAGGGCTTTGATTGCGTTCACATTTTTGTTCATTCGTAAGGCTGTCTCTTCGAGCGAATGCCCCGCGCCAAACCGCAGGGCGAGCACTTCCTGTTGTTCGGCGGTCAATTTATCGTACGCGCCGCGCACGAGCCGATTCGTTTCCCGTTGGTCCGCTTCGGATGCGGGACCAGGAGAGAGGTCCGGCAGGGAGTCGGGGATTTCCTGCTCGGGGCGGCGGTATTTCTTCCGCAGGTGGTCGGTGATGACGTGAGACGCCGTGCCGATCAGCCAGCCTTTGAGGTTGGTTGCAGGTCCGCTGCCTTTGTTGACCGCTTCAAGCAGGCGGATAAAGACATCGCTTGCGATGTCCTCCGCAAGAGTCTGGTCGCCCACCCGGTACAGCACGAAGCGATAGACCTCGGAGAAATATTGGTCGTACACCGCGCCGATGGCTTGCGAATCCAATCCGCGCAGGCGGGTTGCGCTCTGTTCCTTCGTCGTTGTCATCTCATTGATTCCAGTCTGCATAATCGTATCACGGCTCGATGACTTCATAAAGAACGGATTGTTCATCCCGATAAACCTCGCGCAAGCCGGGGTCATCCTGCGCCATTTCGATGAAGTTTCCGTGATTCAGGTCGGTATGCACGAAGCGCGCGCCAAAATCTGAGCGGATGAAGCGGGAGGGATTCTCCACATCGCCGCGGGTGATCTTCACCCATTCGCGGTACAGGTCGGGGCTGTAGATCTGGAAATAGGTCGGGTCGATACCGGCGAGATAGGTATTCCGCGAGTTATAGAAGAACAGGCGCGGGAAATCGTCCCAATCGGTCTGAAAGATGATCTCGCCTTCGTCCGTGTTTTGCGCCAGCCAGGCAGACGAGCCTTCGTAGAGGTCGTAGGGCTTGGAATCCGCCAGTTGCGCTTGAACAGCCGGGAAGGCTTTGACCATCCCCGCGATAATGGCGAGGGAAAGGATGACGGCAAACGGGGATGCCCGCTTCTTTGTCGTCAGCCGCATCAGCAGACTGTTATCGAAATCGGACATGGAAGCCCATGAAAACGCCGCGAAGATCAACGCGAAGGGAGGGAAATATTCGATAAAACGCCTCGCCTGAAAGAGCATCGCGCCGAAGATCAGGACGGCAAACAGGGCGGTCGCTGTGCGCGTGGTCATCCTGCGTCCCGTCAGCCCGAGGGCAAGCGCCCCGCCAATGAAAGCAAGGAGAGTGGGCAGGGAATTGTTCAGCAGCTGTCTCGTGTCGTATGGATACCATTCGTTGCCGACCTTGATCGATTCCGCGAGTTCGAATTTGGCGATGAAGTGATGGTAGGTAAAGATCAGGTTGTTCGGGAAATACGGGTTGAAAACCAACCCGGCGAGAATGCCCACACTTGAATAAAGAAATGGGCGGGGTTCGAATCGTTTTTCGAGCAGGTAAACGGCGGCGGTGTAGCATCCAGCCAGAAGGATCATCAAAGGGAAGGCGTTGTACATCCAGACATACAGGAAGGACAGCACGGTGAGGTGTTTGTATTTCCCTTCGAACATCCATGCCAGCCCCAGCGCCATAACGCCCAGCGATAGCGACTGCGCCCGCGAGATGGACATGCGGTACAGAAAGGCTTCGGAGATTCCGAGCAGCGCCAGCGCCCACAACCAGGCATACGGAACTTTCTGGCGATGCAACAGATACCAGACGGCGGTAAACGCCAGAGCGGCAAAGGTCACCGCCGCCCATTTTGCGCCGAGCCGCAAGTCGCCAAAGGTAAAGGGAATCAGCGCGACATGATACAAAAAATGATGGTCGTAGAAATCTTCGCCATTCAGGATGCTCATCGGCAGGTAGGGAAAATCCGGTATCAACCCTTCAGTGCGCATCAGCCAGGCAAATTTGATATGATAGAAGCCGTCGTTATCGGGCATGTGAGGCGTGGAAAACTGGATGATTGCCATGCCGGTAAAAAATAACAAAAAAAGAACAAGAGGGGTGAGGGTC
>DAOTXI010000419.1:0-1977 GCA_034435475.1 Anaerolineales bacterium | reverse complement strand
CCCCCGAACGAGCCACAGCCTACACCCTCGAAGACCTGAAAGCGATGGTGACGAAAGCCGGACTGAAGATTCAAGAGCCGATCCTGTACGGTTCCTGGTCTGGGCGGGAGAGCATGTTGGATGCGCAGGATGTCGTGATCGTGACAAAATGATAATCTGTATGTAACCGGCGTTCTCTTGTGCCAACGAAAAAAATAAAGGGCGCGTTTGAGAACGCGCCCTACGTGTATTAATTTATAAAACCGAACGGTCCGGCGGTTCGAGCAGAAGGGCGAGTTGTTTCGCGCCGTCTTCGTCGGTGATGGCGAGCACTTCGTCGAATTCCTCGAGGGTGGCGATTCCGCGCGGCAGGGTGACCTGCCCCTTGCGGATGATGGCGGCGATGACGCATTGTTCAGGCAGCCCCAGATCCTTGATCGGCACACCGATGGCTTTTGCGCCCTTCGGAACCTTCTCCTCGACCAGTGAGTAGCGCCCGCGCCGGAGTTTGAGCAGGGTCATCATATCGCCCAGCGACATTTCCTCCTGGATCAGGTGCGCCATCACATCCGCCTGGTTGATGGTCTCATCCACGTGGAAGTTTTTATCGAAGAGCCAGGCGTTGCGCGGGTTGTTGATGCGCGCCACGGTGCGGCGGGTCTTGAAGAGGGTCCGCGCCAGATAGCAGATCACCAGGTTGGCGGCATCGTCATTGGTGCTCGCCACAAGCACATTTGCCCTCTCCAACCCCGCCTCCTTCAAGACATTCGGGTCGGTGGGCTGACCTTCGAAAATGACCTCAGTCGGCAGTTCGTGATGCAGGCGCGATAACAATTCCTTGCGATGTTCGACAATCCTGACTTCATAGTTCTGTTGCAGCAGTTGGGCGGCAAGTTGTGCGCCGGTCCGCCCGCCGCCGGTAATGAATACGAACATATTATGCCTCCTTCCCTTCACCCAGCTTTACGCGCAGGGATTGCACCCCCTCGAGCGTGGCGCTGACGGTGAGAATATCCCCTTTTTGGAGAACGACGTTCGGGCTTGGCAGTTCTGCCCGCCCGGCGCGGGTGAGCGCCGCGCAGACGATCCCATCGCATCCGTTAAGCAAGGCGGAAATTGTACTGCCGCTGAATTTTTCGGAGATGAACATCTCGTACAATTCCACTTCGCCGTTGCCGGCGGAGAACACGGCGCGGAAAGACGGGTCTAGCAGCAACTCCTGCACGCGTTCGGCTCCCCAGGCGGTGGAACTGACGATCTGCAAGCCGAAGGACTCGAGCATTCCGCGCATGGCAGGGTCATAATTGCGGACGATGACCTGCTTCACGTTCGGGTAATGCACGCGGACGGTATGTCCGATGACGGCGTTCATCGTATCGGAATTGGTGACAACTGCCAGACCATCCGCTTTCTCTGCGGCGGCGCGGGACAAGGTATCAGCGGAGAGAGAGTCTCCTTCCACGGTGCGCCCCCGAAAGTCTGGGTGGAGGCGGTTGAAAGATTTGGGGTTGGCGTCCACCACGGCTACTTGATGTCCATTTATGAAGAGCCGGTATGCCAGTTCAGCGCCGAATCTCCCACATCCTATGACAATGAAATTCATGGTTTAAACTCCTTAGTGACCGGCATGGTCGGTTTCCGTTTCGTGGACGTGATAAGGCACATTTGTGATCACGATGCCATGCTGGTTTTTCAGCTGCGCCCGCAAGATGTCGGCGGTGTTGGTATGCAAGGCTGAGGTCCAGCGGTTATCGGAGACGAATTCCGGCACGACCACGGTGATGATCTCGCCGGGCTGGCGGTTTTCCGCGATGTTGGCGATGTATTCAAGCAGCGGCTCGACGAAAAGACGGTAGGGCGAGTCCAGCATGACCAGGCGGACGCCCTCCCCCCAGGTTTCCCATTTCTTGCGGGTCATTTCCGCGTCGTCCGGTTCGATGACGATGTGCAGGCAGGTTACGTCGTCGGATAACATGCGCGCATACCGCAAAGCGGAAA
>DAOTXI010000418.1:0-26928 GCA_034435475.1 Anaerolineales bacterium | reverse complement strand
ATTTCATCCTTGTGATAGATGATGTTGTCGCGCAGGAAGGTGAGGTTGCCGCCCGCCGTCGCCTGCAACGCCGTCAGCAGATAACGCCCCGGCACCGCACACGGAATGGACGCCATGCTCGAAACCACATCCGTTTTCTTGAAAGGCACATGCGCTGCCATCCATGACGATGTGCCGATGTAAAGATGCAGCGCGTAATCGTCCACAGCGCCCGCGCCGATTGCCGCCGCCGTGTTATCAATTGCGCCCGCCACCACTCTTACATTCGGTGACAAGCCCAAGGCATTAGCAACATCACTGCGAAGGTTGCCAATAACCTTTGTACAAGCAACCACTTCAGGCAGTTTCTCGCGGTCAATGCCAAGCGAGCGGATCAACGAATCATCATAATGAATAGCATCAGGGTTGCGATTGTCCGTGACCCATGACGTGACAATCGAATCAAAGCTCGCCACAAACTCACCAGTCAGTCGCAGGTTAATGTAGTCGAGGACATTCAAAAACTTGTGAGTCTTTTTGTAAACCTCCGGCATTGTATCGCGGATAAAAAGCATGTGTGCTGCCGGGTCTTTGCCGGTCATTGAAGGCATGCCGCCCGTGAGTCGCACGAAGCGCAACACATTCGAAATCCCTGCGCCGTCGATGTTGATCAGTCCGCCAATTTGCTTTTTTAAATTCGCCGCGCCACGCATGTCCATCCACAAGATGGCGTTTTCAAGAGCGTTGCCATCTTTATCAACCGCTACCGTCCCTTCACCTTGAGTGGACGCACATACTGCAATCACATTCGCACCCCGATTCTTCTTCATCAACCTGCCCGCCGCGGACAGAAACGCCTGCCACCATTCTTCCGGTGATTGTTCCGCTCCGCCATCTGGTGTGAGAATCAAGCGTACGGGCTCAGCTTCCCATCCCAGCACTTTTCCGCTGACGGAGATCAGCGCCACTTTCATGCCGGAGGTGCCAAGGTCAATTGCTAGAATCAGTTTTTCTTGGGTCATTGTTTATATCCATTGAGACCTGACAGGTTTCTAAAACCTGTCAGGTCTAGTTATTATTTTGGATCTTTCATCTGAGTCACAAGCACCGCACTTACAACCAGCAAGTCAATTGCCAATACCAATGCTGGTGTGAATGAACCGTCATCTGTTTTCAACGCTTCCATGATATACACGAACACCACCGATGCCTGACCAAACAATTGTATCAAGCCATTCGATGTCCCCTCAGGGGTCGGCTGGGTCACTTCAGAGGCGTATTGCATCCCAATTGGACTGGTGCTCACAAGGAAGAATCCCATTGCAAAGGCAGAGACGAATAACAGCCAGCCGGTTGTGGCAAACGCCAAACCGACCAAGCCGGGAATCGCCAAGAGCATGCCAGCCAAAATATAAGGCTGACGTTTGCGCGTCTTATCCGAGAACGGCGGAATGATGACCGCCCCCAACACGCCGCCCACCAACATCAATGCGCCAAGGGTTCCGGCGTCGGTCGGCGTAAACCCACGCGGACGAATGATATTCTCCACCCAGGTAGTCACACCGTTGAAGATGCCAAGCCCAATAAACGATACAAACAGATACAGCCAAAATGATTTGACCGTGAAGGCATGTTTCAAACCATCCAACATCAAGGCGCGGACTTGACTGCCTTCCGGTCCGGGAGGCGTGGGCGGAGTCTCTTTGGCGAAGATCAGGAACAACAAAGAAGAAAACGCTGCAATCCCACCGTAGATCAACTGCACGGTCGGGATGGATATAGTTTCTGTCAGGATAGGAGTCAACACCATGCCAAGCGCCGTACCGACTAGATTAGCAAGTGTTACCAATCCAACCGCAGTGGCGCGTTCTTCGATGGCAAACCAATTGGCAGGGACTTTCGTCCATGCATTGAGCAGGAAAGGTTGAGCCGCAGCAATACCCACCGTGCTCCACAAAACGAGGGAGTAATTCGATCCGGCAAATCCGCGTAAGATACCAAAAATCCCCATCATCACCGCACCAATGCTGACCGCTACTCGAAACCCGTAGGTATCGATCACCCATGAAACAGGGATGGAAAGCGGAATAAAAGCGATCATGAACGACATCGCCAACAATCCAATCTGTAAGTCGGTCACACTGTAATATTCAGCGGCAGGACCTGTGATCGGAGCATAGGTGATCCACAACATTTGGATGGTTAGGTTGATGAACATGAACACACCCAACACCACCCAGCGATACCCGTAAAGTTTGAATTTATCTGTCATGATTCTCCTTTTTGAATTCAGACCTCAAAGGTTTTGAAAACCTTTAGGGTCTTACAAGTCTACACACACGCCGCTAAAATAGTTTCAAACTTACTCAACGCACTATCAATCACTTCATCCGTATCTGCCATGGACGTGTACATGCGCGAACCAGCCAACGTAATCAGTCCCTGCGACATATACGCCGCGCCCATCTCTTCGATCATGTGCTTGCGCGGTTTGAGTTCCTTCGCCAAACGGATCGGGTTACGTAAATCCAGCAACATCACACCCGAAGTTTCTAAGTGAACAATAGAGCCTTGGTTGTATGCCACGAATGGCAAACCATATTTTTCAATGATGGCTTGCAAGCCTTTGGTGAGTCTGTCACCCGCTTTGCCAGCGATCACCGCTGCGTTCGTGCGTTCCATCTCCAACAAAGAGTAATAGCCCGCCACACACGAAAGTGGATTCGCAGAAAGCGTTCCGCCCACATAAGCACGTTCACCAATGCCGCCAATGCCTGCCGCAAAACGCGAAACGACTTCGGCACGTCCGCCCACACCGCCTGCCATTGGGTAACCACCCGTGATACATTTACCGAACACCGTCAGATCGGGCTTGACGCCGAAAAAGCCTTGAGCGCCACCCAAGCCCACTCGAAAGCCGGTCACAACCTCGTCGAAGATAAGAAGCGCGCCGAACTCATCGCACAAGTCACGGACTTTTTGATTGAAGTCAAACGGCACGGGACGAGTCCCTGATTCCGGTCCCAATGGCTCGACGATCACCGCCGCGGTACCGCCCCTCAACCTGTTCAGCATAAGTTGACGTTTCAACGCCCCGAGACTGTTCGGGAAGAATTCGCGGGTCGAGGCACTTGCCCCACGCGGAATGCCCGTCGCCTCAAGCCGACCCGTGCCGGGCACGTGCAAACCATAGACCATCGGGTCGCTCCAGCCGTGATACGCACCGCCGACTTTGATGACATATTTCTTCTTCGTAAACGCCCGTGCCGCACGGACAGCCGCCATCACGCTCTCAGTGCCTGAGCCAAGCATGCGGAACATTTCCACCGCGGGCATAAAGCGATTGACAAGTTCTGCCAATTTCAATTCGTATTCATGGAACAATCCTGTCACAGGTCCGCATTCGTTCAACATCTCGAAAACTTTTTCACGCACGGGCGCATAATTACTGCCCAACACGGTCGGACCGCCCGCCTGCAAAAAGTCGATGTATTGATTACCGTCAGCATCCCAAAGATAAGCGCCGTCCGTTTTTTCGATGGCAATTGGGAAGGGATAATTGAACGCCAGGTTATGCTGCACTCCGCCCGGAATGAACTTCTTGGCTTCGTCGGTTAGTTCTTTGGAGCGTTTGCATTGAGTATCGAAATAACCAAGGAACTCCTGCATCTTCTCGCGCTTTACATGACGCATGGGCTGACTGATGAGGTTGTTCAGCTTTTTGTAGACTTCGTCTACATCATGATATTCACTTATTGCATATTTCTGTTCGGTCATTCTATTCACCACTTTTTACTTCTTCGCCCTTTTCAGTTTTATTCTGATCTTTCCTTAACTTTGAAAACGCCACTTCACGTACTGCCAATGGGATTTTGCTGATCTTCTTCTCGGTACAAATTGCCAGCAAATACGCCATGGCGCACTTCTCAAGAATTTCCACATTATGCACAGCACGTTCCATATCGTGACCAAAGACTAACGCCCCATGGTTTTGCATCATGAAAGCATTGTTATGGTTTTTCACATGCTTTGCGACGGTACTCTTCAGCATTCCCGTCCCAGAGGGAGCATACGGAATGATCTCGACACTTCGCCCAAGGAAACGTGCCTGCTCATCGAACAGAGCCGGGATCGGTGACTTGATCAACGTCAACGCGCTGGTGTAGACCTGATGCGTGTGGACAATGGCATTCACATCCCCCCGCACCTGATATACCGCCCCATGCATCGCGGACTCGACTGAAGGCTTGAGATGTCCTTCGATCATATTCAAATCAAAATCCAAAATGCAGACGTCTACCGGTGTCATCTTCATATAGTCATAATTCGATGGCGTGATGGCAAACGCATTTTGTCCCTTCACCCGCAGAGACAAATTCCCGCCCGTCGCCATCAAAAAACCTTTGCGCACCAATTCATGTGCGGTTTCAACGATCAACTTCTTTTCAGAGTCAAAACTTCCCATAAGATGTATCCTTGTAACTAGACAGTGTCCAGATTTTAGGTCACAATCTTGACGGTGTCAAGATTTTCGCTTAATATCCACCCATGCCGAAAAAATATCACCACGGAGATCTAAAGAACGCCCTCATCCAAGCAGGGGTCGAGATCCTGGCAAAAGAAGGCGTGGATGGATTAAGTCTGCGCAAGGTGGCACAACATGCAGGCGTGAGTCACTCCGCGCCGTATGCACACTTCCCCGATAAACAATCTCTCATTGCAGCCATATCCACCGAAGGCTTCAATCAACTCTACACCGAGTTGGAAGCGGCGATCTCCTCTTACTCCAAAAACCCAAAGAAGCAACTCCTCGAAGGCGCGAAGGCATATGTCCGTTTTGCAGAGGAAAATATCGATACTTTCAAGATCATGTTTTCGGGTGTGTTGGAAAAAGAAAAGGATTATCCGTCCTTTGTAGAGATTTCAAGCAAGACGTTCAAGTTGGTGGTGGAAGTGGTGCAAGCCTGTCAAACTGCAGGCATCTTGCCCACAGCTCCCGCGGACCTGATGGCTGTTTCCGTTTGGGGGCAAGTTCATGGCATCGTCGCACTGGCACTGGAAGGGCAGGTCTCGCATACGGTTTTAAACAAATACAGTTGCCAGAACATTGTCTCTTTTGCAATTGAGCAGTTAATAAATTCCTAAAGATGGTTTGGCATCCGGCCTCATTACGCTATAATCCTCTATCAATGAAGCCGGACAATCATAGAGGTCATTCATGCCTAACCAGTTAGTAAATTCAAGTTCACCCTATCTCTTACAACACACAAATAACCCGGTGAACTGGTTTCCGTGGGGCGAAGAAGCGCTCACAAAAGCCAAAGCCGAAAACAAACCTATCTTCCTTTCCATAGGCTATGCCGCCTGTCATTGGTGTCACGTCATGGCGCACGAGTCTTTCGAAGACTCCGAAACTGCCATCTTCATGAACAAGCATTTCATCAACATAAAAGTAGATCGCGAAGAACGCCCCGATCTCGATAACATCTACATGCAAGCCACTACTGCCATGACCGGCTCCGGCGGCTGGCCCATGTCTGTCTTTCTCACGCCAGACCTCAAACCTTTTTACGCGGGCACCTACTTCCCTCCGGTGCGGCGATACAATATGCCGTCTTTCAGAGAAGTATTGGCTGGGTTATCGAACGCCTGGCAAAATGACCGCGACGAAGTGGAAAAGACCAGCGGTAAAGTCTTTGACCATTTGAACGCCAAATTAATACCAACTGACGATGAGTCCTTGACAACCGACCATCTCACCGCAATTGCAATGGAAGTTCAGGGCGCATACAACTGGGGCACAGGCGGCTGGGGCGACGCGCCGAAATTTCCCCAACCGATGGCGCTTGAATTCCTGTTGCATCATTCCATCACCACAAAACAAACCAAATATCAAAAACTTATTGAACACTGTCTCAAGGTCATGGCGCGCGGCGGGATGTACGACGTGGTCGGCGGCGGCTTCTCGCGTTACAGCACCGATAATCACTGGCGCGTGCCGCACTTTGAAAAGATGCTGTACGATAACGCCCAACTCGTCCGCGCGTATCTCCATGCTTGGCAGGTCGCGCGCGACCCGTTCTATAAACGCATTGTTGAAGAAACGCTTGAATTTATTGAAAAAGAAATGACCCATCCGCAAGGCGGCTTTTATTCTTCACTCGACGCCGATTCAGAAGGCGAAGAGGGAAAGTTCTACGTTTGGACCCTGGATGAAATTCGCGAAATATTGAAAGAGGAATCTGAATTTTTTGAAGCGGCGTACGGAATCACCATCCAGGGGAATTGGGAGGGCAAGACGGTTCTTCAACGCGCATTGGACGATTCCTCTCTCGCCGCCCGCTTCAAACTTGACGTTGGAACTGTTTCAGTGAAATTAGCCGAGTCTTACTCGAATCTGTATGCCGCCCGCGCAAAGCGCATCCGCCCGGGGACGGATGACAAAGTCCTCACAGCGTGGAATGGGCTGATGCTGGCGGCATTTGCCGAAGCAGCGCGGGTTTTGGGTGATGACGATTATCTAAATATGGCTGTCCGCAATGCGGATTTCCTGCTTACCTACCTGCGAGCGGAAAGCAAACTTCGCCGCTCCTGGAGGGACGGAAAGACGACAAACGAAGTCTTCCTCGAAGATTATGCGGCATTGATCCTGGGATTGCTGGAGCTGTACCAAACCGATTTCAATGAGAGATGGTTTACTACCGCCAAAGAACTTGCGGATGAAATGATCGAAAAGTTTAGCGACCCTGAAGGCGGGTTTTTTGATACACCCAACGACGGGGAAAGGTTATTGATCCGCCCGAAGGATGTGCAGGATAACGCCACGCCAAGCGGAAACGCCCTGGCTTGCGAAGCGCTGATAAAGTTGGCTGCATACACCGATGAAGGGCGTTACCGCGATATTGCAGAAAACGCTCTGAAGTTTGTGACAAGGTTTGCATTGAGATATCCGCTCGGGTTTGGGAGATGGCTCTCGGCGGCGCAACTTGCTTCGGGGACGTTGAAACAGGTTGCAGTGGTGGGAAAAGCGGGAGACCCGGACTTCCAGCGTTTACTCAAGGCAATTCGAGCAGAATACCGCCCGGGCGTGGTGGTGGCTGCGTCGTCTTCCTCCACAAAAGAAAATGCCCCGGCATTTTTGAAAGATCGGGGCATGGCAAATGGCAAGGCGACTGCCTACGTCTGCGAAGGGTTTATTTGCAAGGTTCCAGTTACAGATACACAAGCAATGCTCGACTTACTGTGACAGGCGCGTTCATCTTTCATCACCAAATATATGGAATCAATCGATACCTGACCTTTTGCTTGTATTCCTTATATCCTGCTAATTCATCCTCCAGGGCTACTTCCTCATCTTTGATACGAGCTACGATCACGGGAATAATCGTCAACGCGGGAAGGACCGCCCACCACGATCCAAGCACGACCGGCGAAACGATATAAAGCACGACCATGCCCACATACATGGGATGACGGACGACTCCGTACACGTCGGTATCTATCACCTTTTGATTCTCCGCCACTTCAATGATGCGCGAGAGATAACTGTTGATTTGCATGGTACGAAAGGTGATCAGGTAGCCGAGGAACATCACCACGGCGGCGGCAATGGAAACCCACGCGGGCATGTTCGACCAGCCGTAGCGGATATCGAAGCCGGGCAGAATGTAGGCAAGCACAAAGAATAAGTACGACGCCTGAATGATCCTGCGCTGTTCCTGGCGTTTCTCACGCATCTGCATACGGCGCTCAAGCAGTCCGGGGTCATGCTTCATGAAGTAGCCGATCACAAAAAACATGGGAATGACGAGTACCCCTACGTACAACCATCCCTGCCAATAATTCCACGTCCCGGCGGGGAGGAAAAAGATGAGCATGAAAAATAGGATGCCGCCAACGAGGCGGCTTACCACGGTAGCCAAAAGTCTGGTGCGTGACATGGCAATTCCTTTCCCGGCAGTTCGAATGCCGCCGCACGATAACACCATCTGAATCCTACACCTTCGGACCCGCGTCCACAACCTCCTGGGGGGTGCCTTCGGTGAACCTGGCAAAATTCTGTTTGAAGCGCATCGCCAAATCCTTGTAGCGGCGGTCGTATTCGTTTTTATCCGCCCATGAAGAACGCGGGTCGAGCACTTCCTCGGGAACATCAGGGCAGGTCATAGGCACTTCGAAACCGAAAATGGAGTCTATCTTGTATTTGACGTCATCAAGCCTTCCATTGAGCGCCGCATTCAGCAATGCCCGCGTATGCTTGATGGAAATACGCTTGCCCACACCGTATGGTCCGCCCACCCAGCCGGTGGTGACCAGCCAGCACCTGACGTTGTATCTCTCGATCTTGTTGCGCAGTAACTCGGCATATTTGGACGGATGATGCACCATGAATGGACCACCGAAGCAGGCGGAGAAGGTGATCGCTGGTTCCTTGCCCAGCCCTGCCTCGGTCCCTGCGAGTTTGGCTGTGTACCCCGAAATGAACTGATACATCGCCTGGGGTGTGGTCAACTTCGCAATCGGAGGCATGACCCCGTTCGCATCGCAGGTGAGGAAGATGATGTTCTTCGGATGCCCGGCTTTTTTCTCCGGGACGGCGTTTGCGATGAACTCCAACGGATAGGAGGCGCGGGTATTTTCCGTGATCGATTCGTCGTTGAGGTCTATCTTGCGCGTGACCGGGTCGAAGGGGACGTTCTCAAGGATCGTCCCAAACATTTTCGTCGTAGCGTAGATCTGCGGCTCGGCGGCTTCGGAGAGTCCGATCACTTTGGCATAACAACCGCCTTCGAAATTGAAAACGCCGTTGTCGCTCCAGCCATGCTCATCGTCCCCGATCAGGCGGCGTTTGGGGTCGGCAGATAGGGTTGTCTTGCCGGTCCCGCTCAGACCGAAGAATAAAGCCACATCATTGGGATCATCCGGACTGACGTTCGCGGAACAATGCATGGACATGACCCCCTGCAAGGGTAATAGGTAATTCAACAAGGTGAAGATGGATTTCTTCAACTCGCCCGCATAAGCGGTATTGCCGACGATCGCAAGCTTGCGCTCGTAATTGAGGACAATGAAGGTCTCGCCGTTCGTCCCGTCCACGGCGGGGCTGGCTTTGTAACCCGGCGCGCTGACCACGGTAAATTCGGGCACGAAACGTTTGTATTCTTCGAGCGTCTGCGGCGGGATGAACATATTGCGGATGAACATGCTGTGCCAGGCATATTCGGTGATAAAGCGTATGGGCAGGCGATAGTTCTCATCCGCGCCGACAAAAACATCCTGGACGAAGACATCCTTGCTTTGGTAATACCCCAGGAGCCGGGAATACAAACCTTCGAATTTTTCGGCATCGAATGGCTTGTTATAGGTCCCCCACCAGATATGATCCTCCGAATCGACATGGCGCACGGTAAATTTATCGTTCGCCGAACGCCCGGTGTGTTTGCCCGTATGCGCCACGAAAGCGCCGCCCGAAGAAGTAATCCCCTCTCCGCGAAAGACCGCTTCTTCGTAAAGCGCCTCCATCGAAAGGTTCCAATAAGCGAGGCGCAGGTTCCCCACACCATGGTTCGACAGGTTGTAATCCGCCTTGCGCGCCTGGGCGATGGATTCAGCCGGGGTTTTGATATTCAGCAAATTGCCCATAAGAAAATCTCCTCTACACTTCTATTGTCGGTTAGTTCCAATCGCGAACCATCTTTCTATCGCCGATGTAGATCTCATTTGGAGAGGTCATATCGAGCGCCCAGCGGATTCGCGCCAGTCCTTCGGTCACATCCGCCGCGGAACCGGCGAATGAGATGCGGATATGCCCCTCCATGCCAAACTCCTTTCCGGGAACGGTGACCACCCTCGCCTTCTTGAGCAGGAAACGGGAGACCTCCACAGAATTGTTATTGAAGGCGCGCAAATCGGGCAGGGCATAAAACGTCCCCCGCGGTTCGATCAATCGCGCGCCATTGAACGACTTCATCTCCTGCACAAAAACATTGCGGTTGTTTTCGATCTGCAGCCGAAGCGACTCCACCACCGATTGCAGACCGTTCAAGGCTCCCTCCGCCGCCGCCTGTGCGATGGGAGAAACACAGGAGGTCGTCTGCGCGAGGACGTTGGTCATTACACGGATCAACTCGCGCGGAGCGACCACCCAGCCGATGCGGAAACCGGTCATGCCGTAGAGCTTTGCAACTCCATTCACCACGATGATGTTCGAATTCTCGATGTCGTTTTTCGTGAACGAATAGGCGGGCGCGGCAACGCGGTGATCGAAGGTCAGTTTATGATAGATATCGTCACAGATCATGAAAATGCCTTTTTTCTCGCACAAGTCCACAATCTTTTCGATCAATTCGCCGGGGTAGATCGCGCCGGAGGGATTGTTCGGGCTGTTGACAATAATGGCGCGGGTCGAGGAGGAGACCGCCCGTTCGACATCTTCGAAGCGCGGGGTAAAGGTCCCATCTTCAGGCGTTACCACCACGGGAATTCCCATGCACATCTTGATCATCTCAGGATAGGAAACCCAATATGGCGCGATGATGATTACTTCATCCTGCGGGTTGAGGATGGAATAGAAAATATTGAAAAGCGACTGTTTCGCCCCGTTGGTGATGATGACGTTTTCCGGCGCGACAAGGCGGTTGTAATTCTCCTCCGTGTAGCGGATGACCGCCTTCTTCATCGAAGGCAATCCGTCCGGCGGGGTGTATTTGACCTCGCCGCTGGACAATTTCGCGCCCGATGCCAGCACAGCGGCAATGGGCGTTTTATTCTTCGGCTCGCCAATGCCGAGGTTGATGACTGCCTCGCCGCGTTCCTTCAAGAGACGCGCCTCTTCGTTCAAGGCGAGGGTTGGAGATTCGGCAATTTCACTGGCCAGTTTGCTGAGTTTCATATCGCTCCTGAGTAAACCTGTCAGGTCTTGCAGACCTTCCAGGTTTTATGGATGATTAAATAAAATCTGGTCAGAGATTCTCCTCCGACCAGATACAGTTGCATACCCGCTGACAGCGGCTGACAATGATATTGTCAGTCAATGCGCTCATAAGATGATTATACACTATTCACATGTGAACGCTCCGGGCGTCACGTCAACACCCTGGCTCCAAAGCTTCTCGTATTCTTGCAAATACAACGATGCGACTTCCGGGTTGTCAACGATCACAACATTCTCTTCGTTATCTTCATCAGCGCTCGAGGAAAAATTCAGCGATCCCGTCACCACAATACTGTTGTCGATGATGATGACCTTGTCGTGCAGGAAACTGCCATTACCATCCTGCCGGACGGGCAGCCCCGCGCACCAAAAGGTTTTCAACTCGGAGCGCGGACCGTTGCTGCCGAACGTTTCAAAGACACCCTGCACATCCACCCCGGCTTTGGTGCGTTCGATCATGGCTTGCGCCATCGGATAATCGGTGAAACTGAACGCCAGAAATCGAATGCTGGTTTGCGCGTCGTTGAGCAGGGCAATCAGGTTGCCCACCGCGCCGTCTTCCGGCGAAAAGATGACCTGTATCGGCGTGCCTTCCAAAATTGCCCATTGATTGTTCATGGTGGACGGGGCGCGCCTGCCCAATTGACCGCCCCACAATTCCTCCCATTCGCGTTCGTAGATAATCGCGATCTCCGGCGAGTGAAAAACGATGACATTGTTGTTCTGCTTATAAATGCCGTTGACGGTGACGTTGGTGGAGCCGGTCCACGTGATTTGACGGTCGAAGATCCAGAACTTGTTATGCATCAAGGCGGATCGCCCCGCATCATCCTTGACCTCGACGCCACCAGCCATCAGACGGGTGAACTGCCCCCGATTCGGGTCCGCATCTATGCCCAACCCGTTCTCGTCGTCGGTGACCCAGCGCACATCCACGCCGCGGGCTTTGGCGGCGATGAGGGCGTCTGCCACGCGCGGAAGGTTGAATTCAAACGAGGCGATGTGAATGCTGACCTGCGCGGCATTGATAAAGCCGATCAACCTCTCCTCGACAGACCCGGCGGGGTTATTCGGGTCGTTTATTGCCAACGGGTCGGTGAAATACACCTCCCACCAGACCATTGAGGGAATGGGAACGGGCGTATCAGTGACAAGTGGCGGCAGACCCGGCGTGGGCGTTTCGGTGATCGGAACAATGATTTGTGGCGTATCTGTTATGGGAATGATGATCGGCGGGGGCGTATCGCTTGCAAAGAATGGAATTTGAGTGACAGGCGCAAATGGGGTTTCAAAATCCACGGGCGCGCAGGCGGCGATGATAAAGCAAATGAGCAGGGGTGCAACGATACGTTTCATGGTCGTCTCTCTCGTCCCGGAATCAAAAGCGGCGGTTGCCCTATTGTACTGGATGCAACCGCCGCATAACCTGCCTGGCAGTCATACTGCAAACGTGATTGCAAATCTTATTCCAGCGCTTTGAAATCCTGCGGATTGCCGAGCGGATAATTCACGGCATCCGTCGCAATACGTTTGACCAGCCCGCCGAGAACGGTACCCGTCCCGACTTCGACAAAGGATTTTATTCCCATCTGACTCATCGCCTTTACGCTGTCCGTCCACCTCACGCGCGATTGCATCTGGGCTTTGATGTCGGCGCGAACTTCGTCGGCAGTCTTCATTGCCAGAGCATGGACATTGCCAATCACAGGGATTTTGGGGTCTCGAAACTCGGCGGAATTGACAGCCTCGTTCCACTCGCCCTGAATGGACGCCATCAACGGTGAATGAGCCGCAATCGATACGGCAAGCGGTAAGGCGCGTTTTGCCCCGGCGGCTTTCGCGCCCGCCATCGCCCGTTCCACAGCCGCTTTTGCGCCGGAGATGACCACCTGCCCGGGGCAGTTATCGTTTGCAACCTGAACGATTTCTCCGTCCACGCTGGCTTCGGCGCAAACTTTGTCGAGGGTCGGAATATCCAAACCCAATATCGCTGCCATGCTTCCCGGCGCAAATTCTCCGGCACGTTTCATCAACTCACCGCGTTTGCGGACGAGGCGCAAGCCGTCGGCAAAGGATAAGGCTCCAGCGGCGGAGAGAGCCGACAACTCGCCAAGCGAATGCCCGGCAACAGAATCAGGTTCGAACCCGGGAAAGAGCCGGGAAAAGGTTTGGAACGAGGCTAGGGAATGAAGGAAGAGGGCGGGCTGGGTGTTGACCGTGTCATTTAAGTCGGTTTCCGGTCCGTCCCACATCAGGGTTGAGAGGGAAAATCCTAAAATGGAATCGGCTTCATCGAAAAGGGATCTAACTTCGGGGTACTCCTCGGAAAGCGCTTTCCCCATGCCGACGGTCTGGGAACCCTGACCGGGAAATACAAACGCTGTGGTTTTTGGGTCGAGTTTCATGGCAGTCCTTTATGAGGGATTTTCGGAGTCAAACGTCTCCGACGTTTGAGTGCAATGACAGGAGTCATTGCACTCCGATTACTTAAACACAAACGGGTCGTGATTGTCACGACCCGTTGAGATTATTCGGACGATTTCTTTTCTTTCTTGACTTCGTACACTTCGCGCCCCTTGAAGTGACCGCAGTTCGGGCAGACGACGTGCGGCAGGCGTTTGTTTCCGCAGTTGGAACAGGTGACGAGATTGATCGCGCTCAAGGCGTCCTGCGAGCGGCGGCGGTCGCGGCGTCCCTTCGAGTGTTTGCGCTTGGGATGTGGGGTCATGAATCGTTCTCCTTATAGACAGACATCAGACGGGCAACTGCCCGTCTGGTTAATATCAAAGCGGGGGGATTATATATGCGCCGGGCAGTGACGTCAAGGCGATTTGGAAGTAAAATCCAAAATATGGAAATCCAGATTGCGGTCGCAAAGATCAACAAATACGCGGTTTCCGAGAGCGGGGACACGCTCGAAGTGATCGAACGTCCCACTGGGGGGCTTTCGGTGGTGCTTGCCGATGGACAGACCAGCGGGCGGGGCGCGAAAGCCGTTTCCATGATGGTGGTGCGCAAGGTCATCAGCCTGATTGCCGAAGGAGTACGCGACGGAGCCGCCGCCAGAGCCGCCTCGGACGCGCTGTTTGCCGAACGGGCTGGCAAAGTCACCTGCACGCTCAACATCGCTTCGGTGGACCTGCACAGCAATACCATCGTCCTAACCCGGAACAATCCCTCCCCCATGTTCATCTGCCGGGGCGAAACCATAGACGCGCACACCGAAGATAGTTCCTCGCTCGGCACGTCGCGCAACGTGCGCCCGGTCATCACCGAATTGACCATCGAAGCCGGGTTGACCATCGTGATCTTCAGCGACGGCATCAGCCACGCTGGGGAGCGGCGCGGCACACCAATGGATGTGGGACAAACCCTGCTCTCCATGCTGGAGGACCAGGACCCCTCCCCACAGGAACTCGCCGACACCCTGCTCGCCGAAGCGGTACGCCTCGACGACAACCGTCCCGCTGACGACATCAGTGTGCTGGTCTTGAGAGTCTCCCCACGGACTGACGACGGCGTGCGGCGGATGACAGTCCGGCTTCCAATTCATGCATAAGCAGGTCGGACTCATCAACAAACACCGCTGGCGGCACTTCCTGGCAGGGTTCCGTGATACTGCCATCCTCATGCGCGAATTCCGCGCCCCGCTATTCTGGTTCTCCTTTGCCATCATCGGCGGCGGCATTCTCTACCATTACCTGTCAGATCAATTAAACGAACCAGTGTATAGCGTCGCTGAATCGATCTACATCGTCCTGATTTCCACTTTTCTGCAAACCCCGAACCGAGACTTCCCCCATCACATCCTGCTTCAGTCTTTCCATTTCGTCATGCCCATCATCGGTTTGATCGTGCTCGCGCAGGGGCTGGCAGACTTCGGCAGCATGTTATTCAATCGTAAATCGCGCAACAAGGAGTGGGAAATGGCAATCGCCTCCACTATGGACAAACACATCATTCTCGTCGGGCTTGGTCACCTTGGTTACCGGGTCGCCATGAAGTTGCACGAGATGAACGAAAACGTCGTTGTCATCGAATACAACGCCAACGCCGACACCGTCACCGCCGCGCGCGAACTCGGCATCCCCGTCATCCACGACGACGCCACCCGCCCTGCCGCGCTCGAAGCCGCCAACATCCGTGAAGCCCGCACCATCATCATGGCAAGCCAGAACGACGCCATGAATCTGCAAATCGCGCTCAAAGCCCGCAGCCTGAACCCAAAGATTCAAGTCGTCGTCCGCATCTTCGACGAAGACTTTGCCCATGCCTTGCAGGAGCAGTTCGGCTTTATTGCCCTGAGCGCCACCGAGATGGCTGCGCCGGTCTTTGCCGCCGCCGCCGCGGGCGTGGATGTAACCAACCCGATCTCCGTCGAAGGGCAGTTACTCAGCCTGGCGCGGCTAACCATATCGAAGAAAGCGACCTTCGCCGATAAGACCATCGGGTATGTCGAAGATAACTATCATCTCAATATCGTCCTGCACCGCCGCAACGGAAACTCAGAGATGCACCCCACAGACTCGACCCGCATCCACCCGGGCGATGTCATTGCCATTCTCGGTGGACCCGAACAACTCAATCTCATCCTGCACGAAAATGGACAGTGAGCCTCCCTCTCCCCTGATTGGCGTTGTCGGTCCGTGCGGGGCGGGAAAATCCACGCTGATCGCCGGGCTGGAGAAACATGGCTTCCGCTGCCGCCACATCGCGCAGGAACATTCCTACGCCGGGCAAATGTGGAAGCTCATCGCCAAACCCGACATCCTCATCTACCTCGAATGTAATTTCGAAAACTCGACCAAACGCCGCAACCTAAACTGGACTCGCGCCGACCATGAAGAGCAACTCCGCAGACTCTCCCATGCCCGCGAACATGCCGACATTTTTATTGATACAAACACAGCCGACCAAAGCGGAGTCCTCGCCCAAGCCCTGAACCTGCTGAAAAGCCAAATCCACCCTTGAGCCTTGCCCCGCTTCCGGCGTGGATTTTGGTCTGGGTATATCGACCAAGCCTTTCCCCAACCCCGAAGCGGACTGCAAAGTCTCCAGACTTTGCAGAGTCCAAAATCTGGAGACTTTGGACTCCAAAACAGGGGTATAATTTCGCCCGCGTGGCGCAAAAAGCGCCACATTTTCATGGATGGAGAACTTCCCCGCATGATCCGTAACTTAACCAACCGCATCATCATCATTGTGCTCATCCTCGCGCTTGCGCTGTGGATTGACCTCAGCCCGGAGATCACCGTGATCAATCCGGTCAATAACGAAACGCTCTTCGCGCGCAATGTCGAACCGCGCCTCGGTCTCGATTTGCAGGGCGGCTTGCAGGTATTGCTCGAAGCCGACATCCCCGCCGACCAGGACGTGGAAGGCGACGCGATGGAGATCGCCCGCGACATCGTCCAACAGCGTACCGACGCGCTGGGCGTGAATGAAAACGTCATCCAGATCGCCGGCGACCGCCGCATTGTAGGCGAGTTTCCCGGCTTGGAAGACACCGAATCGGTCCTTTCGACCATTCAGCAGACCGGCTTGATGGAATTCGTGGATACCGGCGACTACAGCCCCGAATTAGGCACAATTCTCGCCACCGACTACAGCCCGTCAGGCGAACCTGTCGAAGTGCCTGAGGGCGGAGAGCCTATTTATCACACCATCATGACCGGCGCGGAACTCGACAGCGTCACTGTTACACCGGATCAGTTGGGCGTGAATTACGTAATTAACTTTGTTCTCAAATCGGAGGGGTCGCAAATATTCGCCGATCACACCGCTGCAAACGTTGGAAAATTCCTGACGATCACACTCGACAAACAGGTAATCTCTTCACCAGTGATCCAGGATAGGATTGATGGCGGAGAGGGTTCAATCAGTGGAAGTTTCACCGCAGAATCGGCGAACGCTTTCGCGGTGCAATTGCGCTACGGCTCGCTCCCCGTGCCGCTGAAGATCGTCGAGACCCGCATCATCGGTCCCACCCTCGGCGCGGACTCACTGGATAAAAGCCTGAGAGCCGGGCTGATCGGCATGGCAATCGTGGCTTTGTTCATGATCCTTTATTACCGCCTGCCCGGTATTGTGGCGGTGCTTTCGATTCTGATCTATGCCGTCATTGCCTTTGCTGTCTTCAAATGGTTCCATTTCACACTGACCCTGCCCGGCATTGCGGGCTTCCTGCTCAGCACTGGCGCCGCGCTCGACGCGAACATCCTGATCTTCGAACGATTAAAGGAAGAACTTCGCAACGGCAAGAACCTGACACAGGCTGTGGACCAGGGTTGGACCCGCGCATGGTCGTCGATCCGCGACTCGAACCTTTCCGCAATCATCACCTCGCTGATACTTTTCTGGTTCGGTTCCACCTTCGGCGCAACCATCGTCAAAGGCTTCTCGTTGACCCTTGCCCTCGGCGTGGGTATTTCACTCTTTACCGCCATTTACGTTACGCGCACTCTGCTGGCGCTCTTCCTGCAGGGTTTCAAGCCGAAGAACTTCGACCTCTGGTTCGGCATCTAGGATATTCCCATGATTGATATTCTCAGCAAACGTTACCTGTATTTCCTTCTCTCGTTCATCATCATCGTGCCGGGGCTGGTTTTTCTCGCAATTGATGGTCTGCCCCTCTCGATTGACTTCACCGGCGGCAGTCTCTTTGAAATCGCCTTCGAATCGGGAAAAGCTCTCGACACGGAAGCCATCAACGCCATTTACGAAGATGCGGGCGTGGACGATGCCCAGGTCACCACAACAGATACCGGGTCGGTATTGATCCGCTCCTCCTTCCTGACCAATGAAGTGCGCGACCAGATTTTGACTGCGATGAAAACCGTATCGGGCGGCGAAGTGACCGTCATCAGTTTCGACAGCGTCGGTCCGACGATTGGGGCGCAGGTGGCATCCCGCGCGGCGCTTGCCGTCGGTGTGGCGGCACTGGGCGTTGTGGTTTACATCACGCTTGCATTCCGTAAGGTACAAAATGCCTTCCGTTATGGGGTGTGCGCGGTCATTGCCATGGTCCATGATGTGGCGGTGGTCTTCAGCATTGCAGGCATCGGCGCGCGTTTCTTCGAATGGCAGATGGACGCGCTCTTCCTGACCGCCCTGCTGACCGTCATCGGTTTCTCGGTGCAGGACAAGGTCGTAGTCTTCGACCGCATCCGCGAGAACGCCAACAGCCTGCGCAGACTTGAATACGAGATGTTGGTCAATCATTCCATCGTACAGACTTTGCAACGCTCGATCAACACGCAGTTGATGACCGTGGAATTCCTGCTCTTATCGCTCGCCCTCTTCGGCGGCGTGACCCTGCAGGAATTTGCCGTGATCCTGCTCGTTGGTCTGTTGAGCGGAACCTACTCCTCCATCTTCGTTGCAGCTCCCATCCTCGTGTTGTGGGAAAAGCGCGAATGGACGACCTGGTTCGGGCGCGGCGCGAACGCGTAGGAAATAAACATAACTCACCCCGAAATTAAGGTTTCGCAGGTGAGTTATGTTATTGAGAGCGTATCGGACGCGGATAAACGCTGAAAACGCTGATTTTAAAGGTTTTATCCGCGTCTATCCGCGCTCGTCAGCGTCCCATATCAAATTCGGGGTTAATCATATTTCGTTTCGCGCCTTGTTTATTGCTTTTTACATTTCGCGTTTCCCCTTCCTTGTTACCCATGACAAACTCAATCACCCTATTCCTCCGCGCTTTCCTTATCGGCATTTCCATCGCCGCCCCGGTCGGACCAATCGGCGTGTTGTGCATCCGCCGCACGCTTGTTAACGGCAGGCTGGCTGGGTTTGTCTCCGGCATGGGCGCCGCAAGCGCAGACATGGTCTACGGAGCCATCGCCGCCTTTGGGCTGACCGCGGTCACCGGGCTTTTGGTCGACAATGCCTTCTGGCTGGGCATCATCGGCGGGTTGTTTCTGCTCTATCTCGGAGGTAAAACCTTCTTCGAAAAACCGGCGGACAAACCAGCTGAAACGAAAGCGGATGGATTATGGAGCATGTATCTCTCCACCTTCTTTTTAACCATCACCAACCCGATGACCATCCTTGCCTTCGCCGCCATCTTTGCCGGGGCAATGCTTGGGAAAACAACCGGCTCCCCTCTCGTCATGGTGGCGGGAGTCTTCGCCGGTTCCGCCGCCTGGTGGCTGATCCTCAGTTTCATTGTCGGCATCCTGCGCGATAAACTGACCCCGGCGCACATGGCATGGATCAACCGCATCTCCGGCTCGATCATCATCGCGTTCGGGATGTACGCCTTATTCAACGCTTTTTAATCACCCCTGCGCCGATGGCGCTGCTCGGCTTTGTTCTTATACATGGCTTCATCCGCGAGTTGAAGGACTTTCTCAAGCCGCATCCCGGGCTTGCTGGTTGCCACGCCGATGGAAAGACTTAGGACAGGTTCCCGATAATATTTGTTGTTGATCTCAATAAGGGCTTCGATCTGTTTCAAAGCCTCGGCGGATTCGGCAGCAGCCCAGCCCGGCATGAGGACGGCAAATTCATCGCCCCCGATCCGTGCCGCAACCTGCCCTCCATTGAAACCGGCTTTCAACACCTCCCCCGCCCGTTGGATCAATTTATCCCCCGCTCGATGTCCCAGCATGTCGTTGGTGCGCTTTAGATAGTTCAGGTCAGCCATGATGATGCTGACTGGGTCTTTTCGGCTCGCTTCCAGCTTCTCGATGGTTTCTTCGAAAAATGCGCGGTTGTACAGCCCAGTCATGACGTCGTGCGTGCCGAGATATTGAAGATATTCCTCCGCCTTCTTGCGCGCCGTGATGTCCTGTATGGAGACCAGCGCCCAATTGAAATCCTCCTCATGCCCCGGCATGATTCGGAAATTTAGCAGGATGTTGACCGGCTCACCGTTCAGTGAATAATTGATCCCCTCGCGCTCATACATCAACTTTCCGTTCCACAAGTCCACCAGTTCCTTCGCAAAATGCGCTCCCATTTCATCGCGGAAGACGCCATCCAGATTCGACAAAAGATGTTCCCTGGAATGCGCGCCGAAGAGTTCGAGGGTGCGCTGGTTGACATCGAGAACCTTGATCATGCCAGCGCATTGCAGGGCGGCTTCGGGATGCGCATCGAGATATTCCTGAAAATCCGTCACCCCCTCCGCGCGAAGCACATCGAAATACCTCTTTATTTCGCTGTAATCCTCCTCCCAAAGGGAGATTGGGGAGGCATCGAACAAGCTTTGAAGCCGGCGTTCCGCGCGTCTGCGGGCGGTGATGTCTTCCAGCGTGACAAGGACTCGCTCCCAGGTCTTTTCATATTCCGGCAGAATGCGCCAGTGCAGGATGATATCCAACGGCTCGCCGCTTAACGTATAGTTGATCCCCTCCCCCGACCACTCTACGTCGCCGTCCCAGAGCGCGCGTAATTCGTCGCGAAAGTGATGCCGCATCCCGTCGCGAAAGACCCGGCTCAGATCGGAAAGCAATTGCTGTTTCGTATCCGCCGCCAGCATCGAAACCGTCTTCAGGTTAACATCCACCACGCGGATCTGCGACATGCATTGATCGATGAATTCAGGATGCATGACCAGGTGAGCGTCGAGCGATTTCACTCCCCGGGCGCGAAGTTCGTCGAAGGCCTTTTTAATAAGACTGAAATCCTGCTCCCAAAGCGAAACGGGCGCATACTCAAACAGAGTCACCAAATACTCCTTGTCATCGAAACCGGGCATAGTTCCTCGCGCTTATTCTGTTCGTTTAGGAAATTATACTGTGCGGGACACGATCGAACCCGGGATGTTGATTGCAGTTTGGAGACAAAGATCAGGCAGAAGGCGGGGCGATGCGTGGCGCTTCATCCCTGGCTGCAGAGGTGGATATGTACCGCTTTCCATGGACCGCCAGCAGGTTACAATCCGACTCCAACCCGCAGTCGGCGCAATACTTGCCGTCGGGACCGATCTCGATAAGCCGCCCCTTGCGGACGAGCAGGTCCAGCATGGATTGAACCGCAGACGGCTCGGCATGAAGCCTGCGGCTGATCTCCCACAGACTCATGCCGCCTGAATTCTCCTTCAACAAAGACAACAGCTCGGTCAACATGCTTCACGCGAACCCGAGCATAAGACCTGCGCGATAGACCAGGAATGCCACGATCCACGCGACGGCGGTTTGATAGACAGCCGAGGTCACCGCCCAGGACGCGCCAAACTCATGCTTGATCGCGCCCAGAGTCGCCACACAGGGAACGTATAACAGAACGAAGACAAGCAGCGAGACCGCGCTGAGAGGGGTAAACCGTTCGCGCAGGGCAATGCTCAAAACCGTGTCTTCGCTTTCGGTATCTTCATCCACAAGATTGACGCCGGGAATGATGCTCAAGAGAATCCTACCCGAACTGAGAACCGCATCCACAAATCCGCCGCCAATGCCGACGAGGTCTTCGCTGAGTGAAGTCGGTTCGGAACTTTGAGCTTCTTCGTCATCGAGATAGATTTGGCTCATGGTACTGACGACGATCTCCTTCGCCATGAAGCCTGTCACAAGCGCGCCGCCTGTTTCCCAATTACCAAAACCCAAAGGGGCAAAGAGAGGCGAGATCGCGCCGCTGACCTTACCAAAATACGAATCGCGCTGATTGGCGACGCCCCAGGGCAGGTTGAGCAACAACCACATTATCACCGAAGCGAGCAGGATCATCGTCCCGGCTTTGCGGACGAATTCGCGCGTATTCTCCCACATATGAATCAAAACGCTCTTCATCGAAGGCTGACGATACGGCGGCAGTTCCAAAACAAACGCGGACGAAGCATCCGGCTTGAGAATGGTGCGCGTGAAGACCATGCCCGCCAGCATGGCGATCAGAATCCCAAGCGCATACATCGCCCAGATCACCGTCCCGGCGCGAGAGCCGAAGAAGGCAAGACCGAAGACAACATAAACAGGCAATCGCGCCGAGCAGGACATGAGCGGGACGAGAAGCGAGGTAAGCACCCGGTCTCTGCGGCTGGCAATGGTGCGGGTGGCATAGATCGCCGGAACGGCGCAGCCAAAGCCGAGGATCATGGGAATGAACGATTTCCCGTGCAAGCCCACCACACGCATGAAGCGGTCCATCACAAAGGCGGCGCGGGACATGTAACCGGAATCCTCCAACAAGGCGAGGAAGAAGTACAGAATCAATAATCCCGGGACGAAGACCAGAACGCCTCCGACCCCGGCGACGATTCCGTCAATGACCAGGGAATGAATCCACGCCGGGAGCGGAGCGAGGTCCAGCAGGAAGCGAATCCAATTCGCAAGCGGACCGTTGATGACGGCATCCGTCCAATCGAGGAAGGGAGATGAGACGTCGATCACCAGCCGGAAGACAACATACATGACGGCGAAGAAAACCGGCAGACCGAGCCATTTATGCGTGACGATGTCATCGATGCGGTCGGTCATCGTGATGCGGTCCAGCCTCGGACGGTGAAGCGACTGCCGCACCACGCCGTTGATGAAGCCATACCGGCGGTCGGCTGCCAGCAGGTCGAACTCGTCGCCGAGCATTTCCTGGACGTGTTTCGAACCCGCCTGCGCCATGGCAAGGAGCTTCTCCCCGTTTGGCACGGACTGCACCCTTACAAAGACATCCTCATCGGCTTCGAGCATTTTGAGGGCAAGCCAGCGCCTGGGGTAACGACCGGTATCGAATTTGTATTCATCAAAGGCGGAAACGAGCTTTTCGATCTCGCGTTCGATCTTGCCGCCGTAATCAAGTTTGAAAGAGGGTTGGGAAATATTCATGCAATTACACAATTCGAAAGTCTCCCGACTTTCGAGTCCGTCTGGCGGTTTGGACGGCTTTTTCGATCAATTCAGGAATGCCCTCGCTTTTATTCGCCGTGGTACGGACCACGGGGACATCCCCAAGCAGGCGGGAAAGCATTTCCGTATCGACCCGCCCGCCTTCTTTTTGCAGGTCGTCCATCATATTGAGCGCCAACACAACCGGGACATCCAGTTCAAGGATTTGAACCGTCAGATATAAATTTCGTTCGAGATTGCTCACATCCACCACATTGATGACCACATCGGGGCGTTCCTCGATGATGAAATCGCGGGCGATAATCTCTTCAGGCGAATATGCCGTCAGGCTATACGCGCCGGGCAGGTCCACCAGTTTGATGGTCTGGTTCCTGTGAAATATCTCGCCCTCCTTTTTCTCGACCGTCTTGCCGGGCCAGTTGCCGGTATGCTGGTGCAGACCCGTCAGGATGTTGAAGATGGTGGTCTTGCCCGCGTTGGGATTACCCGCCAGGGCAAAGGTCAGCTCAGTCATGGGGAGTCACCTCGATCAGCGCGGCTTCTTCTTTGCGCAAGGCAAGATGATAGCCCTTGATGAAATACTCGACCGGGTCGCCAAGCGGCGCGTTCCGTTCGATCTCGATGACCTCGCCTTTGACGATCCCCATTTCGACAAAACGCCTGCGCAATGCGCCCGTGCCGCCAATGCGCAGGATCGTGGCTTTTTGCCCGGGGACGAGCAGATGAAGTTGAGTGGTTTCAGACATGGGTTCGATAACTCCGGCGTTGATAATTCACCTTATGCGATTTTGCGCAGGGGCGACCCGTCAAGGTTTTACAAGTCTACTATCTTACAGCAAGGGTCGCCCTTGCTTGCAGGTTGGTGCTTTCGTCACAGGGCGACCCTTTCCTCACAACGGGTTTGACGAAGGATTTGGACGGGTCGCCCCTACTGCATAACATCAATTAATACCTTTGTGTGATTTTCTCCTAAGGCGGGCACCGCAATCTGAAGCTTGTGGTGCTGGGTTATTCCACAATCACAAATTCAGCCAAAGACAAGCCCAGCGCAACCTCTTTACCACCGGATAAAACCGTGAGCGGACCTTGGCGCGGCGCGGCTTCGAGTAGTTTTATTTTCTGTCCCGGCAGAATCGTCTTCTCCTGCAAGTACTTGAGCACGTCGGTGGCGGTGGCGTTGACCGCCAGCACAGTGACCTGCTCCCCCACCGTAACCTCGCTTAGCGATCTTCCTTTAATCATGTGAAAGACTCCGCTCCTGTCGGGAATGGGATTGCCGCGCGGGCAGGTCTTTGGGTGGTGCAAAAACTCCGCCAGGGCTTCGGTCACTTCCGGCGCGGTGGCGTGTTCGAGCGAGCAAGCCAGTTCGTACACCATCGCCCACTCGATCTTGAGGTGATCGTAGAGGAAACACTCCCAAAGCCTCTGTCGCCGCAGGACATTCGCAGCCGTCTCGCGCCCCTTCTTCGTCAGCGTAACGCCTTTATAAGGCGTATGACTCACCAACCCCTGCACCGCGAGCCGTCTCATCATCTCGTTGGCGGAAACACTCGTCACTTCAAGGCGTTCGGCAAGACGGGCAATCGAAACATTCCGCTCGCCCAATTCAGCCATTGCCTTCAAATACATTTCCGCGCTTTCGCTCATTTGCCGGGAAGACATAAGGTTTTCCTATATAAAAAGATAAGGCGACCCTTATTATTCCAGACAGCGCAGATTGCCGTCATGGACAAGCGTCCTTATTTCCCATGACGTTTGTCATCATGCTATACTCTGGTTTAATGACGGTGCCGCAAATCACAGTTTGCGCTTTTTACGGGGCAAACTGAAGTTTGCAGTACTGCGAAGCATCTCCACGGAGAAATACTACAAAAGGAGCGCGGCATGTACACAACCGATATGCACGAAGGTTTGACCGCCGAAACGGTGACAATGAAAGGCACGAATGGCGACGAGATCAACGCGTTCTTTGCACGCCCGCTCGGAGACGGTCCCTTCCCGGCGATGGTGCTGGCGCATCACATGCCCGGCTGGGATCAGTGGTACCGCGAAGCAACACTCAAGTTTGCCCTGCGCGGGTACATCGTCATCACGCCCAATCTTTATTTCCGCGCCGGGCATGGCACGCCGGAGGATGTGGCGGCAAAAGTCCGCGCGGACGGTGGGGTTGCGGACGACTCGGCAGTTGGCGATCTTGAAGGTGGGATGAAATACATCCGCGCATTGCCAATCTCGAACGGCAAGGTCGGCATCTTTGGGACATGCTCCGGCGGGAGACATGCCTACCTGACCGCCTGCCGGGTTAAGGGATTCGATGCGGTGGTGGATTGCTGGGGCGGGCGGATCGTCATGCCGCCAGAAGCCTTGAACGCGAAAACGCCCTTCGCGCCTCTCGACCTGACCCGTGACCTGCCCTGCCCCATTTTGGGTTTATTCGGCAACGACGACTCCAGCCCGACACCCGAACAGGTGAACCAGCACGAAGCGGAGTTGAAGACGCGCGGCAAGACGTATGAGTTCCACCGCTACGATGGCGCCGGGCATGGATTTTTCTATTACCACACCGCCATGTACCGCCAGGCTCAAGCCGTGGACGGATGGAACAAGGTCTGGGCGTTTTTGGAGAAGTATCTACATGCGTAGGGCACGTTCTCTAACGTGTCCTGTCGGCATTAGAGAATGCCGACTACGCAATTGAATGGAGACAAGCATGTGTACCATGATCGTCGAAAAGGTTAAGATCGAAGGCAGCGGAAAGGGATTGAACGGTTGGTTTCCTTTGAATCAAGCCAACGTCTCGTACGACCATCCCTTCGATGCGCCCTATGAACATGCGCTCAATATTGACTTCGTGAACGAGTCGCAAGGTCTCGGCGCGAGAGTGGCTGTGGAGTTGAGCGAACAAGCCGCCCGTGAGTTGATCCGCACGATCCAGGAGGTGCTGGACCAGGCTGAGGCGGGTGGTCATCTCGCCAGACATGAATAGTAGTGGTCGTTAGAGAACGTCCACTACGCGCCAAAGATGAATAAACTTTCCCAAGCCCTTTACCACCTCTCAAGCGGACTTGTGACCCTCGCCGCGCTGGCCGTCTTCATCCTGTTCATGGTTTTTGTCCTGCCAGATCAGGCACAAAAAGCCGAAGCCGTTTCTGGAGGGGCTGGTTCGCCGGATACTTCGTATTTCTATTCCCGCGCAGACCTCGAACGGATGGCGGAAGCCTACGGCGAAGAAGGACGCGCGGCATATGTGTACGCGCGTTTTACCTTCGATCTGATCTTCCCAATTGCTTATCTCGCCTTTCTTGCCGCATCCATTAGTTGGCTGTTGAATAAATCCCTGCCCGACCCGGGGAATAAATGGCGGCTGTTAAACCTCTTCCCGGTCTTCGGCGTGTTCTTCGATTACTGCGAGAACATCGCGGCGTCGGTCTTTATGACGAACTACCCCGAACCGTCGGCATTGGCGGGTTCGCTTGCGCCGGTCTTTACACTGCTCAAATGGTTCTTCGTGAACGGAAGTTTCGCCCTGTTGATGCTTGCGGGGGCAATTGCCTTGTGGAGTATGTGGCGCAGATGAAAACAAATCTCTTCTCCTTGGCGAAAACTGGTTATGCGCTTGGAAATCTTCAAGCATATCCCAATGGATTATTTTGTTGAGCACTAGGTAATGACTCAAGGCGTGAGTGGTTTGTGTCTCCAGCAATCTTGCTACAAGTTTATACGCTAAATTCAGCGCGTGTCCGGGAGTGTTTAATTTTGCAGGCTTGTCAAAAGATTTCACCACAGAGCCCACGGAGATCACTGAGAAAAACCTCAAAAATCTCTGTGGACTCTGTGATTTCCGTGGTGAAAGATTCTCTAGCCCATTCTTTTAGACACTCTCGCGCGCCCGTACCACCCCGCCGCCAGTCACTTCGAATGCTATAATCGCGCCCATGCCCGATCTTTTCGACCATGCCATGCAGGAACGAATGAAAACCGAAGCGCCGCTCGCCGCGCGGATGCGTCCGCGCACGTTGGAGGAATACATCGGGCAGGAGCATATCGTTGGCGAAGGCAAATTGCTGCAACGCGCCATTAAGGCAGATAAGCTTTTTTCGTCCATCATCCTGTGGGGCCCGCCAGGAACGGGGAAAACCACACTGGCACAAGTCATTGCCAACAGCACAAAGAGTCACTTCGTGACCATCTCCGCCATCCTTGCAGGCAAAGCGGATCTGCGCGTGGTGA
>DAOTXI010000417.1:0-6503 GCA_034435475.1 Anaerolineales bacterium | reverse complement strand
GTACCATTGTGATAGATTGCGCCGCCGCCCCCGGTGGACGCCGTATTGTTTAAGAAAGTTACACCGCTGGTGTTTCCAACAGTAAGCGTACCATTCACGCCGACGGCGATCCCGCCGCCGTTCCCGCTGGCGGTGTTGCCGGTAAACCCGCCGCCGTTGATTTCCACGATAGCGCCAGGGGGGACGGCGGTGCCGTCAATGTAGATACCAGCGCCGTCGTCAATGCCTGCGTTATTTTGGTTATTGAAATTGGTATTGTCCACCGTTACGGTGCCAGCGGCGCTGACGAGATAAATCGCGCCGCCATCGCCGCCCCCGGAGGAATAATTTCCATCAAAAGTACTGTCTGAAATACTCATGGTGTTCGTGGTGTGCCAGATTGCGCCGCCATTGATAGCCGCAGAATTATTCGTAAAAGTGGAATTGGTGAGTGTAAAATTACCGCCGCTGCGGATGGCGCCGGCGTTGCCGGTAGCGGCTGTGTTATTCGTGAACGTAGAGTTGGAGACTGTGAACGTGCCAGCGGCGGTTGAGTAAAAGAGCGCTCCGCCATAGGACCCGGAGTTGCCGGTGAAATTGCCGGTGACGATCAGCGTGCCAGCATCATTGGAAATTGCTCCGCCGTTGCCGGAGGAGGAATTGTTGGCAAAAGTAACAGGGGAAATATTTCCCACGGTAAGCGAGCCGCCATCCTGAAAGATTGCTCCCCCGTCGCCGTTGGTTGTGCTGTTGCCCGTAAAGTTTCCGCCGTTGATTTCCAGCGTTCCAGCCAGGAGGTGTAAAGCGGCCCCATTATCATTGGCGGCGTTGTTCTGATTGGTGAACACGCTGTCGGTAATCGTCATTGTGCCTGTGCCGTTGGCGATATAAACCGCTCCGCCATCGTTCTGGGTATAGTTGCTGTCGAATGTGCTGGTGGAAACGCTGAATGTTCCCGCGGTATGGTAGATCGCGCCGCCATTATTAACGGCATTTGTAACGGTTCGATTGGCATTGAACGTGGCAGAACTTACTGTAAGCCCGACCCCGCCCGCATACAGGATCGCACCGCCATTCCCGTTGACTTGTCCATTTGACAGGGTAATATTTTGAACAGTAAACGCGCCGCCGGTCACGTTGAAAATTCGGAACGCGCCGCCTCCATCCACGGTTACCGTGCCGCCGCCGTCAATGATCAAACCGTCGGCGTCTGTGATATTCGGCAGGGTAACTGTCGCGACGGTGATGGTCCCGACCGCCCCGGAAAATACGATGGTGTCTGCGCCCGTCCCTGCCAGACAGTCTGGATTGGTTGCCGCGTCATTGTTTGCGTTAATGATCGCCTCTCGCAGCGAACATTGCCCGTCAACGGCAACCAGCCCGCCCGCATTGGTGGTTACGGTTAGGGTAGCTGCCCGCGCCCGCTGGACTGGTGTGATTGACAACGCCATGATTGCGATCAAACAGCCGGAAAAAAACTTCAGGAGAAATGATTTGTTCATACTTCAGTCCTTTTTATGAAAGATTGGTTGTAGTGAAAATGTTCTGGGAGGTTTGTCATGGCAGCAATTGACCAGTACCCACCTTAAGGACAACCGCCGCTTTACGTAAGTTGCTCAACTGCAAATTATTGTCATTGAATTTGTTGAAATGCTCATACTCGCCGCGCCAAATTTTTAGGGCGGTTGGCTCACTGCAGCCCAGTTTGCGCATCTCCCCCACGAATTCATCGCAGGAAATATTTAATCGTTCCGCAAGTTCTTGCACGCGGCTTCTTACTTGAAACAAGGTTGCGTTCATTAACATGATAGGGTTCCTCCGAATTATAAAGAGCCTGTGAAAAACGGATTTAAAAACGTATTTTTCTATGGAAATACAAAAAATAACCGGTTTCCCAGTTGTTTTGCATTTCTGAAAGGTTGCTCAAGTATTCTAATGTTTTTTTCAGGAATGTCAATAAAATTTCCGGCACAAATCTCCTGATAGAATTTATCGAAAAATTGGAGTCTTCATGACAGACGCTTTGGAAATTCGTATAGCCAGATATTTGCTCGAAAACCGCTTCTCCCTTGCGGCGGCTGAATCCTGCACCGGCGGTTTGGTCGCCAGCCGCATCACCGATGTGGCTGGGTCCTCCGCCTACTTTCTTGGAGGGGTGGTGGCGTATTCCTACGAAGCCAAAGCGGAATTGCTCGGCGTTTCGTGGAAGACTCTGAACACACATGGCGCGGTCTCGCGTGAGACTGTCATCGAGATGGCGCGCGGCGCGAGGAAGTTATTCCGCGCCGATATTGCGGTGAGCGTCAGCGGCATTGCCGGCCCGGGCGGCGGAACACCCGACAAACCCGTGGGAATGGTCTGGGTTGGGCTGGCAACCCCGGGCGGGGAAGAGGCGCGGCGCTTCGCCTGGGATGGAGATCGGATTCGGAATAAAGCGCTTTCGAGCGAAGCCGCCCTTCAATTCATCCTCGATCATCTTGAAGGAAAACTCAAATGAAGATCGTCGTCATGATTTCCGCAAATACCGAGTGGAAGGCGGTGAAGGAAATATATCCGTCGCTTGTTACTGCCCCCTCTGCTTATGGCGACACGGCGACGATGAATCTTGGCGGCTATGAATTGAAACTTCTGCATAGCGGCTGGGGCAAGATCGCTTCGGCGGGCGCGATCCAATATGTAATTGACCACGACCACCCCGACCTGATCGTCAACCTTGGGACGTGCGGCGGTTTCGAAGGGGTGACGGAAATGGGCGATATTGTGCTTGTCGAGCGGACCTTCATTTACGACATCGTCGAGTTGATTGGCGACCCCAACGTCCTGGAATACTACGCTTCATCCCTCGACCTGGGCTGGCTCGCGGAACCCCATCCTTTTCCAGCCCGGAGGGGAGTCCTCGCTTCGGCTGATAGCGACCTGCCGCCCGAAAGAATCGCCTATCTCAAGTCTATGGGCGCGATTGCAGGCGATTGGGAATCCGGCGCGCTGGCGTGGGTGGCAAACAAAAACGCCGCGCGGCTGTTGATTTTGCGCGGCGTGAGCGACGTTGTGAGCGAAGAGGCGGGCGAGGCGTATGATAACCTGCCATTGTTCGAAGAACGGACGAAGGTGATTATGCAAAAGTTATTTGAGCAACTTCCAGGCTGGTTGAGGAATGTAAGGATATGATACCCACGGTCACAAATTACGCTTCCTCCCTTCTAAAAAAGCGCAATTTGCGACCGCGCTGGGTATATAACCAGACCTGACAGGTTTTACGAAGTCCCAGTGGCAAAAACCTGTCAGGTCTTTTTTTATTTCGGATTTGTCACCCTGCCGATGAACAGGATTTGGCCGCTTTCGACATCGCGGATAAAATAAATGAATGGGCGGTCAATGATCAGTGAACTATCGAGCATCGGCGCTCCGGCGGTTTCCATGATGACGGCGGTGGCTGCTGCGGCTTCGGTGCCTTCTTCATCCGCGGCTACAAAGGCTTTATGAATTACTTCTGCGATGAACAGGTCTTTGTCGCCGGTCATGCCGGAGAAGTCGGCTTGGCTTGGGTTGAAGGCGGCGGGCATGCCCAACTCGGTCAACGCGCCAGAGAGGTTGAATCCGCTTTCGTATTTGAATTTTGGCATCCGCAGCATCATATCTTTGGTTTCCATGCGGGCAAGGGCATTAACCAAAAACTCGGCATTCAATTCGCCTTCGATCTCTTCAAAGCGCCCTTCATCAGGGACAAGCAGCGTCATTACCGCGCTGCTGCCTGCGTAGGGGAGTTCTGCCAAGGCAAAGCCATCTCCTGTTGTAAAGGGGATGTTCATACGTTGACCCATGGTTGGTACAGGGACTTCTGTCCCGTCTGGCAGTTTGAAATTGATATCATATGTATCATTCGCATCGAACGGATTCAGCCAATCGGCTTTGAAGTAAATGGCATTGACCAGCGCCATGCGCGTATCCGATGTGACGCCGCCTTCGGGAATCAAGTCGTTGATGCGGTCTTCGGTCTGGTCGCTGACCCAGCTATTGATGTTTTCGCGCGACGGTTCAGGTTGGTTGATAAAGTCCAGCAGTTGAATGCCCGCGCCGTAGTTGAGCGCGAGCGTATCCAAAAAGTCTGGCAGAAAGGTGAAGGTCCGCTCTGCAAAGACGGAGTTGGCAATGTTCAATTGCATAGGCTCTTGTGTATTGTCCAACACGAAACTTGAATGTTCCAGTTTGAGGTCGAGCGCGTTGAAGGCAGGGTGGGTTTGACTCTGCGCGGGGAAATTCAGCGCATCCGCCATTTGGGCTTCGGTTTCACTCCTTGCGCCAGAGTACGTCATGGCAAGGGCGAGGGAAATGCTGAACGGGGAGAGGATCAAATTCCCGCCTTCGGAACGAAGCGCCTGGTATAGATCCAGCCCGAAGGCATTGTTCCCATTCACAAGGGAATTAACATCCGCTTCGCTTGCCGCCGGGTTCTTCTCCCGCGCCCGGCTGGATTCCGCCACTTCCCGTGGAGAGCCGGAACAAGCCGCGAACAGCGTTGCGCATAAAACGACGGTTGCAAATATGCGTTGAGTTGATTTCATGATTTCTCCTTTGTTGCCAGACAAAATAGGATGGCGATTTGTTTCCATTGTAGGCGCGGAGTATCATTTTTTCGCGTCGCCCATTTTTCCTATGAATCTGGAATCAAAAAAGTCCATGAGAGCGGCTCATGGACTTTTTTGACAGCGGGTATTTATCGCGCCACATTCCACGTCATCGAGACTTGTTCCGGGGTGATCGAAACGGATTGAAGGGTGGCGTTTTCATTGTTGCCGCCAAAATTCGAGAGGCGGTTGGCAATGGTCTGGTTCCAATTGTCCACGCGGTTTTGTTCGATGGCGACGCCGTCAATCTGCGCGTCGGAGATGGAGGCAGTTAATTGACCATTGCTCACGCCGAGATCGAGCCGGAAACTCATCGTATCGGTCTTGCTCGAGTCGTTCAACCGTTGGCGCGTGCCGGAGACAGATACGTATCCGTTTTGCAGGGTGGCGGTCAGGTCCTGGATCAGCGGGTCGGCGATGGCGTTGCTGATGACCTCCTGCAATTGCGCTTGTGTCACGCTGGTTTCCACGGTCAGCGTCCCATCTTCATTGCGAGAGAAGTTGGATTTGCAGGCGCTCAACGCCAGCAGCATGACGAATGAAAGGATGAAAAGTTTAGTTGTTTTCATTTTGTTCTCCGGGGGCAAGTATCCTGCAATCATGTTGCGCCTGTAATAAGACATTGTAATCGTTTTGTAAAAAAACGGCAGGCTCATAAGAACCTGCCGTGTTGATGGATCAATTGTTGATACGAGACCCTTACTTCGCCGCCTCCAGCGCATTCCTGATCTGGTCGGCATGGGCGTTGAGATGGAAGTTCGGCTGTAACAGCCCAAAACCGAAGCGGTAATAACTGCCCTTGTTTGCCGCAAACTCGGAGGGGATCAGGGAGATATAGTTCAGATATTCTTCCGAGATGCGCCGCAGCGCTTCCAGCATCAGTTTGATGGAGGGATTGGCTTTCACCATGGCCTCCACCGAGACGTTGATGTTGTTGCCGAAACCGTCGCTGGTGATTTCATAGCCGTCAATGAGCGAGGTAAGGAAATTAATATTGAAGCGCTCGCCCTGAATTAAATGCGCCACGACTTCCAATGCGCTCCATTCGTTCGGGGCGGGGCGTTTCATGGCTTGTTCATCGGTATAACCCTCGAAACATTTGGCGAGTGTTTCCAGCCCCTGCTCGTACATGACGCGCGCCTGTTTCGAAAGTTCCTGCGGGTTGAAGGAAACTTCGGGCATGGGGCGCTTCGTCAATTCCATTTGGACTTTCATTTTTTCCGCGCCGCGATAGAACTCCACCTCGACGAGATCGCCGCCCTTTTTTCCGGCAAGGGCAACGGGCAGGCTGGCGAAATCGCTTGTGATCGGTTTGCCTGCCATGCCTACCAGCACGTCATTGTTTTGCAGACCCGCTTTTTGCGCTCCCATCCCATCCACGGTTCCATCCAGCCTCAGACCTTCCTTTGTCGGCACGCCCAACTCTTTGGCTTGGTCTTCGGTGAACCCGCCCGGCAGGATGCCCAGCATGGGGCGTTCGGAGATTCTCAGGTCAATGCCCGTCTCCAGAACAGATTTCAAATTCCGCAGGGTATCCTGCCAGTTTTCGCGGAAACCTTCCGCCATCTTCTTCCAGGATTCTTCCGAAGGCGTCTCATGCTCCATGCGGACATTGACGCTGCCGTCTTTTTCGGTAAAGGTCACGGTCACTTCGGTGGGGGCGGGGTCGATGCTTGAAAACCAGCGGAACTTGACGCGTTTATCTTCTTCGAGTTCGAGGTAATGACCGCTCGAATAAAAATCGCCGTTCCACCACAGGTACATCCTGCCGCCCGGGTGCGGGGCGACCGTGGCAACGTCGCACATCCACTCGCGGATCGAAGTGGAATTGGTGAAGGCTCGATAGGCTTGTTTCAACGGGGCTTGAATGAAGGTTTCAGCAATTACTGTGGTCATAAT
>DAOTXI010000416.1:0-5277 GCA_034435475.1 Anaerolineales bacterium | reverse complement strand
TCCAGTCCGCCTTTTTCCAAGCCTTCGATCAACTCCAACTTGTAGGGCTGGTCGGCAAAGATTTTCTTCGCCTCCTCCGCCGAGATGACCGTCTTCTTGAAATCATGCTTGCCCTGCACGATCTGGCGCATCCTCTTCTCGATCTGCTCAAGGTCTTCCGGCGTCAGATTGCGCGGCAGGTCGAAGTCGTAATAGAACCCATTCTCCACCGGCGGACCGATGGTTGGCTTCCCATCCGGGAAGATTTCCAACACCGCCTGCGCCATCACATGCGCCGTAGAGTGACGGATCTTATAAAGATAAGACTCTTCGTATTTTTCCTGTACTTGTTGCGCCATTTTCTACTCCTTTATTCAGGACTCCAACATCTCCTGATGTTGGGACTCGAAAGTCTCCTGACTTTCGAGTCCATGATTAAACAAAAAACTCGCCCGAACACGGGGCGAGAATTTAATTCACGCGGTTCCACCCGATTTGTAGCGCAAGATTTATCTTATGTTACATCTCTTCAGCCTCTAACGGAGCAACCCGTTTCATCTACTCAATGATCACTTTTCACTGATCACTTTTCAACGTTACGCTCGCGAGTGGTTTTCTGTGATGTTCCCTGGAAGAAACTCTCAATCACCGGTTTCTTCTCCCTGTCAGAGACTTGACCACATACTCGTCTCGGTCAACGCATTTTACTTGTCTACCTGTGTACCCGCTGCTTGCACTGTGGGCGAGATAGGGCTCGAACCTACGACCTTCGCGATGTCAACGCGATGCTCTAACCAACTGAGCTACCCGCCCGAAAGCGAATCACATTATACCGACTGTCTCATAAATTGGCAATCCCTTGCGGTATAATCGCCGCGTGATGGCACGCAAAAAAGCGCCCGAAGAATTATCGGTGGAAGAACTTCGCCGTCTGCTCGTGGAAAAACGGCGCGGCGCGCGAAAGGAACGCCTGGAACATTACCGCCGCACCGGACGAGTCCTCTCGCTCGCGCCTGATCTTATGGATGAGAATCCGCTTCCTTCCACACCGATAATTGATACCGCCGCCTCAGCCGCCTCTGCGCCGGAAGCGGTTCCCGTCTCGCCGCAGAGAAAGCTTCTTGACCGCGTCCTGCTTGGCGTAGAAGTCCTCGCCGTACTCGGATTGGCAGCGGTCATCTTCAACGGTGTTGGTCTGCTGCAAACCCTTAACAACGAAGTAGTCTCTGCGCTCAACCCGGAAACTGCCGTGCCAACCCCGCTGGTGATGGCAGTGGTTCTGCCTTCTGGTCACACCCCGCCCGATGCGCAAGGCAATACCCGCCCAAACGAAGCGGAAATTCCAGCGCACCTTTTGCCGATGGTACAGTCGCTGTCAAACATCCCTGTGCCCACCGCCGCGCCCGACCAAGCCGTGCGGATTCAAATCCCCGCCATCAACGTGGATGCGCCGGTTGTGCAGGGCGATGGCTGGGAACAATTGAAGAAGGGCGTGGGGCAATACATCGGATCGCCGCCCCCAGGACGCGATGGGAATCTTGTCCTCTCAGCGCATAACGATGTATATGGCGAGATTTTCCGATACCTTGATCGGCTTGTCCCAGGCGACCAAATCATCATTTACACTCAACAGCGTCAGTATGTTTACATCGTAGACCGCACGGTCCTTGTCGAACCCACCGCCGTGGAAGTGATGGCCCCCACCGCCTCACCAACCGTCACGCTCATCTCGTGCTACCCATACCTGGTCAACGATCAGCGCATTGTGGTCTTTGCGCGGTTACAGAATTAAATTAAGGAGAAATCAAATGGCAAAGAAAAACAAACGCCCCACCCCATCCATTTCAGTGTCGAGCCGGGCTCCCCAAAAGTTTGAGTTCAACCCCGATTACAGCATGGTCAAAAAGGATCTCCGCCGCATCGGCATCCTCGCCGGGTTCTTTATTGTGGTGTTGGTGGCGCTATCGTTCATTTTGAAATAAGAATAGAAAGCAGAAAGCGGGAAATAGGGAAGAAAGAAAGAGGAAAGATCACTAAACGGTCTTTCCTATTTCTTATTGACGTATAATCACTCCGCTTGCTCTTCTTTTATGCTCGTTGTGTCCTTCGTGGTTGAAAAATGAATCCCCCCAAACACCAAATCACCCTTGAAAAACTCACCTACGGCGGCGAAGCGATGGGACGCCTTCAAGACGGTCGCGCCGTCTTCATTCCCTTCGGCTTGCCCGGCGAAACGGTTCGCATTCAACTCACGCAAGAAAAACAAAACTTCGCGCGCGGCGAAATTATCGAGATTCTTAAACCCTCTCCAGACCGCGTCACCGCCAAATGCAAACACTTCACCCAATGCGGCGGATGCCACTACCAAAACCTGCCGTACGAAAAACAATTGCTCGCCAAAGCGGATATTCTGCGCGACCAACTTCAACGCATTGGCAAAATTGAAAATCCGCCCGTTCAAGCCACTATTCCTTCACCGAATCAGTGGAACTATCGCAACCACGTCCAATTCCATCTTACCGATGATGGCAAGATCGGCTTTATCAATGCACACGGAAATAAAACTCTTCCCATCGAAGAATGTCATCTCCCTGAAGCCGCCATCGACGCCTTCCGCAACGACCTGCAATTCGAATCGCGCATGAACCTCGAACGCGTCTCCCTCCGCTCCGGCGCAGACGATGACCTCATGCTCATCCTCGAATCCGAAACTGAAGAGACTCCTGAACTCGAGATCGAAGCGGATATTTCCATCATCCACGTCTACGAAGACCACCCCGTCGTCATCGCTGGAAGCAACGCGCTCACCATTCAAGTTTTCGGCAAAGACTTCCACGTCTCCGCGCCATCCTTCTTCCAGGTCAACACCCCCATGGCAGAAAAAATGGTGCAACACCTCCAAACTTGTTTACCTGTTTCCTTGCTTACTACATTAATTGATCTTTACTGCGGCGTCGGCTTATTCAGCAAATTCTTCGCCAGCAAATACGCCAAAGTCATCGGCATCGAATCCGCTCCCTCCTCCTGCGAAGACTTCGCCATCAACCTCGATGAATTCAACAACGTCGAACTCTACGAAGGCGCCGCCGAAGAAATTCTGCCCGCGCTCGCGCCACAATTGACTCAACCCATTCACATCATCCTTGATCCGCCCCGTGCCGGTCTCGACAAGCACGCCCTCGATGCGCTTCTCCAAATCAACCCGCAAGTCATCGCTTACGTCTCCTGCGATCCTTCCACTCTCGCGCGTGACGCGGCTCGGCTCATCAAAGGCGGCTACACCCTGCAACAGGTCACGCCCTTCGACCTCTTCCCGCAAACCTATCACATCGAGTCCATCTCCATCTTCACGCGCTGACATGCTCAAACCGCTCGGCGACTCATCCGTCCTCATCCAACTCGGCAACGCCATCAACCCCGCACTCAACGCGCGCGTCCACACCCTGAGTGCGCTTCTGCAAAGCAGCCCCGCCGTCATCGAAACCGTCCCCGCCTATTGCACCGTCCTCATCCACTACGACCCGCTCACCACAACCTACAATCAGATCAAAAACATCATTGAAGAAAAAATCTCCCTTCTGGATGATGCGACTCACAGACCTTCCCGCCGCCTGGAGATTCCCGTCCTCTACGGCAACGCCTCCGGTCCGGACTTTGAAACTGTTGCCACAACCCTAGCCTTATCTCCCTCTGAGTTGATTCGCCTGCACAGCGAACGCGAGTACACCGTTTACATGATGGGCTTCACGCCCGGCTTTCCCTACCTCGGCATTCTCAACGAAAAACTGACCCTGCCCCGCATGTCCACCCCACGCACTCGCGTACCTGCTGGTTCTGTCGCCATCGCCGGTTCCCAAACCGGCATCTACCCCGTCGATTCTCCTGGCGGTTGGCACATCCTCGGTCACACGCCACTCAAACTCTTCGACCCATTAAGTGAGAATCCGTTTTTATTTGCACCGGGAGATGTTGTGAAGTTTGTTCCTATGGAAACGACATGACCACTGACCGCCGACCACAGACCGCGGTCAGCCGTCCATCGTCTGCGGTCATTGAAATTGCCGACCTCACCGGCATCGCCACCCTCCAAGACTCCGGTAGGCGCGGATTCAACAAATTCGGCGTCCCCACCTCCGGCGCAATGGATTGGTACGCCTACCAAGCCGCCAATTCTCTATTAACCAATCCTCCCAACTCCGCCGTCATCGAACTCGGCTTGGGAGAAATTACGCTTCACGCATTACGCAATACGGTTATCGCTGTCACTGGCGCAGGCTACGAAGTGGAAAACTACATCTGGACCTTCCCGCTTTGGACGAGCTTCTACGTCGGCGCTGGGTGGACAGTGCGCGTGAAGAAAACGAGCGGCGGCAACTGGGCATATGTCGCCATCGCTGGCGGATTCGATTCGCCCGTCATCATGAATTCCCGTTCCGCATACCTGCGCGGCGGAATTAGCTCCGCGCTCAAAGCTGGTGACGTTCTCCATTCCTTTCCTCCCCCCACGGACCTGCTCAAGCTCGCCGCCCGCAACCATATGCCGCTCATACCCTACAGCCAAACCCCGATTCTTGATGTCATCCCCGCCCCCCAAGCGGGCTGGTTCACGCCGGAAGGCATCCGCACGTTTTACGAAAGCGAATACACCCTCAGTCCGTCCTTCGACCGCATGGGGTATCGCTTGCAAGGCAAGCCCATCGAAAAAGCCATCACCCAGGAACTCATCTCCGAAGGCATGACCATGGGCAGCATCCAAATCCCCGCCGATAGTCAGCCCATTGTGATAATGGCGGATGCTCCCACTACAGGCGGCTACCCCAAGATTGCAAATGTGACCCGCGCATGTTTGCCCTTGCTGGCACAGTGCGAAGCGGGCGTGAGCCGCATTCGGTTTAGAGAAACGACGGTGGAAGAAGCGCAATCAACATATTCCGTCCTTGCGAGCAGGGTGATCTTCCCGACGACGTGTGCCCGTTAGGGTAAGCCATCTCAGGATTAACTCATAAGATTGTTTCGGGCTTCGCCGTTTAAGGCTCGCCCTCGCAATGACGACAGGAGCCCTAATGAAAATCGACCTTAACTGCGACCTCGGTGAAGGCATCGGCAATGACGAAGCCATCATGCCTTATATCACCTCTGCCAACATTGCCTGCGGATTTCATGCGGGTGATGAAAACACCATGCGCGAGACTCTTCGGCTGGCAAAGCGCTTTGGCGTGAATGCGGGCGCGCACCCCAGTTGGAATGACCGCCAAAATTTTGGGCGTAAAGAGATGGATGTTCTCCCCGCTGAAGCAG
>DAOTXI010000415.1:0-8098 GCA_034435475.1 Anaerolineales bacterium | reverse complement strand
GTAACCGACCCCGCATTTGGCACCCTGTACGACCTGTTCGTGGATTTTCCCATTGCGGTGGCAGGCAAGACCGGGACAGCCGAATATTGCGACGATGTTGCCCGCGCGGCGGAGCGATGCCAGTTCGGCGCCTGGCCCACACATTCGTGGACTTTGGCGTACGCGCCCTTCGACGATCCTGAAATAGCCGTGATTGCATTTGCCTATAACGGCGGTGAAGGCGCAAGCGTGGCAGGTCCGATGGTGTCGAGAGTCATCCGGTCTTATTTCGAAATCAAAGCGCTGGATATCGCGCAAGACGCGCCTGGCGCCCCGGTCCCGTAAATGCCGGATATTCATCAGGTATAATTCCGCATCGAAACCTGAATGAATACGATTATGGAATCATCCACCTCCATCGTTCAAATCAAGGGAATTCGCGACGGGCTGCTTGCGACCTTTGCCGATGCCCCCTGGGAGGATCAACGCGGCGCCCTCATGGAGCAGATCACCGAACGCTCGGCTTTCTTCCAGGGAGCGCGCCTTGCGCTGGATGTGGGCGCGCAGGTCCTGAAAGTGAACGACCTTGTTGAATTGCGCGACTGGCTTTCGGAGAGGAACATCACGCTTTGGGCGGTGGTCAGCGAATCGCCAACCACCGAAAGTACCTCCCAACTGCTTGGGCTTGCCACGCGAATTTCCAAACCCCGACCTGAAGAGGCGCGGCATGTTCTGGAGACAATTCCAGACGACACCGCTCTTTTCGTCGCAAAGACCGTCCGCTCCGGCACGCGGATCGAATACCCGGGTCATGTCGTCGTATATGGCGATGTCAACCCCGGGGCGGAGATCATAGCCGATGGGAACGTCATCGTTTGGGGGCGGGTGAGAGGCGTGATTCATGCGGGGGTAAAAGGCAACCGCGAAGCCTTCATCTGCGCCCTCGACCTGTCTGCCAATCAAATCCGAATTGCGGGCGAAGCATCGGCTGCGTTGAAACCGCAAAAAGACCCGAGACCCGAAGTTGCCAGCATCAACAAGGAAGGCAAATTGCAAGCCGAGCTCTGGCACCCCGGCGAAAACACACCGAGGAAATGATATGACCGCACAAGTATTTACTGTTACATCCGGCAAGGGCGGCGTGGGTAAAACCACCGCTGTTGCCAACCTTGCCACCGCGCTTGCCATGGACGGCAAACGGGTCGTCTGCATTGACGGCGATATTGGCTTGCGGAATCTGGACGTGGTCATGGGTCTTGAGAACCGGATCGTGTACGATATTGTGGATGTCATCGAAGGACGCTGCAAACTCAAACAGGCGATGATCCGCGACAAACACTACCCTGAGATGTATCTCATTCCCGCCGCCCAGACCCGCGACAAAAACGCCGTCTCGCCTTCGGACATGGTGCGCATCTGCAAGGACCTCAAGCCGGATGCTGATTTCATCATTATCGATTCTCCCGCGGGCATCGAGCGCGGATTCCGAAACGCCATCGCCGCCGCAGACAGAGTCCTTGTGGTGACCAACCCCGAAGTCAGCGCGGTGCGGGATGCGGACCGGGTGGTGGGTATTCTCGAAGCGGAGGAAAAAGGTAACCCGGCGCTCATCATCAACCGCCTTAATCCTACGCTGGTCAAGAATAACGACATGCTTTCCGCTGAAGATGTGCTCGACCTGCTGGGGATCCGGCTGATTGGGATAGTGCCCGAGGATGAGACTGTCATCATCGGCTCGAACCGCGGCACGCCGATTGTGACCGATGGAAAAAGCCGCGCGGGCATGGCATTCCGCAATATTGCAAAACGCCTTCAAGGCGACGACGTGCCTTTCATGGACCTCGCTCCTCAAAGCGGATTGTGGAACACCATCCAACGCTTGGCGGGGAGGAAGTAAAGATGGATTTCTTCACCCGTAAACGAAGCGCATCCAGCGCAAAGGAACGCCTGCAACTGGTGCTTGTGCATGATCGGACCGACCTGACGCCGGGTCAGTTGGAGTCGTTGAAGGACGATCTCCTGAAAGCCATCTCGCAATATATCGAGATCGATCCGGATGCGGTCCGCATTGAATTGGAAAAGGATGGGCGCTCACAACGGTTGGTGGCGGATATTCCCTTGAAGAGTCCGTCGCGTCATCGCGCAGGTTGATGTTTTGGAGCGCATTCATGGAGCAGCCTGCGTAACTCATGCGGGTTGCCTCCATGTTTTTTAACTTATGTTCCGAGAACTTTCCTGGAGAAATTTCGACTTTATCCTGCTGGGCGCAGTGGTGTTGGCATCGGCGTTTGGCGTGGTGATGATTCAATCCGCCATTGCAGGGAATGAAGTCCTGCTGGTTTCGACCTCCCGCCAGGTGTACTTCGCCCTGCTTGGGGTGACCTTGATCTTCTTTCTCGCTTCGATTGACTATCGCTACTGGATGGCGCTTTACCGTCCGATCCATCTTGTGATCCTCGGCTTTCTCGTTACGTTGACGGGTTTCGGCCAGACGGCATTCGGCGCGCAGCGTTGGTTTCAAGTGGGCGTTCTCTTCCTCCAGCCCACCGAGTTTGCCAAACTTGTCGCAATCATTGTCCTGGCGCGTTACTTCGAAGTGACCCGAAACGAGCCCCGCGATATGAAATGGGTCATCGGCGCCGTCTTACGGGGCATCTGGATCATCGGCTTGATTTTGCTCCAGCCGAATCTTTCCAACGTGATGGTGCTTTCGGTCATCCTGGCGGTCATGCTTTGGGTGAACGGGATTCAAATTAAGCATGTTGTTACTGCGGCGGTTGTTGGTTTCATCCTGTTGGGAACTGTGATCGCCCTTTCAGTGCTCGGAGTAAAAATCCCCGGCTTGCAGGCGTACCAGCAGGAACGCATCGTCAATTTTGTGGTGCCGAACCCCGACGATACCTTTGGCAACCGTTATAACGTGCAGCAGGCATTGATCGCCGTTGGCGCGGGCGGGTTGCTCGGTGAAGGTTATGGGTATGGCACTCAGACCCAGTTGCGTTTTCTCAAGGTGCGCCATACCGACTTCATTTTTGCCGCCACCTCCGAGGAATTCGGGCTGGTGGGGGCGGTTGCCATTATTCTTTTGCTCGGGGTGATTGTCTGGCGTTGCGTCCGTGCGGCGCAAAAAGCCAGGGATGTGGCAGGTTCGATGCTTGCTATTGGCGTTGCGACGCTGATCTTCTTCCAGGGCGCGGTCAATATCGGCATGAATCTCAACCTCCTGCCGGTATCCGGTCTGCCCCTGCCGTTCGTCAGTTATGGTGGCAGCGGTCTGACCGCCTTGATGATCGGCATTGGCTTCGTCGAATCCGTGGTCATGCGCCAGAAAGACCTTGAATTTTAAATCTCCGGTTGTTTCGAATGACCGAGTCCTACAGGAGCAAATCATCTTGTCCACTATACCCGCACGCACCCGCTTTGCGCCATCGCCAACCGGACATTTACATCTTGGCGGCGCGCGCACAGCGTTATATGCCTACCTCCTCGCCAAAAAAACTGGCGGCCAGTTCATCCTCCGCATTGAAGATACCGACCTCAAGCGCACTGTCCCCGGCGCCGAGCAGGAGATCATGGACGGCTTGCGCTGGCTTGGGTTGAACTACGACGAAGGTCCCGATATTGGCGGGCCTCACGGACCCTATCGCCAAACGGAACGACGTGAAATTTATCAATCACATGCCAGGATTCTTGTGAAGAAGGGGCACGCTTATCCCTGTTTCTGTACGCCGGAACGGCTTGAAAAAGTTCGTCAGGAGCAGATGAAAAACAAGGAAAATCCGCGTTACGATGGAACCTGCCGAAACCTTGCCCCCGAGGAAGCCGCAAAACGAATTGCCAGTGGCGAGCCATACACCATCCGATTCAAAATGCCTCAGGATGGCGTGACTGTTGCGCGCGATCATTTGCGAGGTGACATCACCACCGAAAACAAACAACTCAACGATCAGGTCATCCTCAAGACGGACGGTTTGCCGACCTATCATCTCGCCGCGATGGTGGACGACCATGAAATGAAGATCACGCATGTCATGCGCGGCTCGGAGTGGTTGGGTACATTCCCATTGCATGTCAACATCGTTCGCGCGTTCGGTTGGGACGAACCGATTTTCATTCACCTGTCCGTTTTTCTCAAACCGAGCGGCAAGGGCAAAATGTCCAAGCGCGAGGCGGCGGATGCCATGAAAGACGGCTATTCCATTTTCGTCAAAGATATGCAAAATCTCGGCTTTACTCCCGAAGGCGTTTTGAATTGGTGCGGGCTGATGGGCTGGGGCGTGGCAGAAGACGATGTGATGACCGTGGATCAAATGCTCGAACGCTTCACCATCGATTCATTGACTCCCTCTCCTGCCGCGATCAACTTCCAAAAATTGGATCATTTCAACGCGACGCACATCCGCCTCCTCACTACCGAAGACCTGGCAGCCCGTCTCAAGCCTTATTTCACCCGTGAGGGACTCGCCGTCCGCGACGATGTTCTGCTCAAGATCATTCCGCTCATCCGCGAGCGCCTCACCACGCTGGATGATTGCATCTCCTTCGGCGCATTCTTCTTCAAGGATGAAGTATCCCCCAACCGCGAAGACTTAATCGCCAAAGGTTTGGACGCGAAACAGTCGGCGGAGATCGCTCGAAGGGCGCATCAAATTTTGGGAGCGCAACCAGCCATCAGTCACGAACGAAGCGAAGCCCCCATGCGGGCTTATGTCGAAGAGAGCGGATTCAGCGCCAATCAGGTATTTGGCATCCTGCGTGTCGCAGTGACGGGGCAAAAGGTCAGCCCGCCGCTGTTTGAAAGCATGGAAATCATTGGACGTGATGTGTGCTTGAAGCGGATTCAAAACGCGATTGAATTGCTTGAGAAAATACAGTAGTGCGTGTTGAAAATAAAAAGATGGACGGCAATCACCGTCCATCTTTTTTAATCCGTCTCATCGTCCACCCTCGGCTTGTACTGAATCGAATACGCCGGAATGCTCATGCCACTGATGCTGACCTCGATGGATTTTCCGTCAATATCCGCCTCTTTTGGAATCAGTTCCATTGCCTGGCTGGTGATGAGGATTTCATCGGCGTGCCCGACATCTTCGCCCAATTTACAGGCGCGGTTGACGGCGTCGCCAAAAATATCCTCATTGTTGATGATTAAAATCTTGCCGTAATCAATGCCGATGGCGACATGGACATCCAGTTCTTCATCGGTAAGCAGGTTCGCGGCATTCAGTGCGTGTTGAATGGTGATGGCGGCGCGCGCCGCGGAGAGCGGGTCGGGCAACAGGGCAAAGCAGTTATCCGCTTCAAACTTGACCACCCAGCCGCCATGACCGGTGATGATCGGCTCCACGGTTAATTGCATTCGTCGAATCATCGAGAGGTAATGGATGATCCCATATTTGCGGGTCAGCAATGAGAAGCCGAACATATCCAGCACCAGCACGGTATTCTCGGTGCCATATTCGTTCCAGATCGCCTCTTCGATTTTTTTTCGCTCCGCAGGGTCTGCTTCCTGCGAGAAGTTCATCAGCAGATCTTGAAAATAGGGGTCTTTGAGTAAATCCATGCGAACCTCTGAGTATTGTTGTTGAGTTCATTATAACGAAAAGGTCACGGAAAATTCTTGCTTTTCCGTGACCTTTTTCTAAATATCTCCCGGCTCATCCGCCATGCGCACGATGCGCGGGGTGAACTTTCCGATTACGTCCACAAGGTCATGCTGGGCGGTGATGACCTCTTCGATGGCTTTGTACGCCTGCGGGCTTTCATCAATGCCGCCGCCGAGCAGGGTGACTCCGCGCTCTTTGAGGTACTCATCCCGTTCACGCTTGCTGATGGAATTGATGGCAGCCTTGCGGCTCATCTTGCGACCGGCTCCATGTGAAGCGGACTCTAGCGACTTGCTCACGCCTCTTCCTCGGACGACGAAGCCTGCGTCTCCCATCGAGCCGGGGATTACGCCGAGAACGCCGGCGCCCGCGGGCGTGGCTCCCTTGCGGTGGACAACGACTTCACGCCCATCAGGGAGTTTTTCGTGCCATGCAAAGTTGTGGTGATTTTCAACTACTGCAACTTCTTTCAACCCAACCGCCGCCGCCACGCGTTTGTGGATGATGTAGTGATTTGCCGAAGCAAAGCGACCCGCCAGTTCCATCGAAAGCCAGTATTCCTGACCATCCTCTGAATCCAGCGAGAGCCACGCCAGGTGACGAACGCTCTTGTCTAGGTCGGGATGTTTCTCTATTGCCAGTTTGCTGAATCTATCTGCGATCTTCGCGCCGACTCCGCGGGAACCGCTGTGCGAGAGCAGGGCAAGATATTCACCAGGCTGTAAGCCAAACATCGGCTCATGCAAGCGGAACGAACCCCACTCGACGAAGTGATTGCCCGTGCCGCTCGTGCCGAGTTGATTCATGGCGGTGTCTTTCAGAGTCCGCAGTTGCTTGGTTGCCAACCACGCTTCATCGTCCAACACTTGATGCTGGGCGCGTTTACTGCCCTTCCAGGCGGCGCCCATGCCAAAGGCGGTTTCGTCCCAGAGGGCATTTTCGAACATGCCTTTCTTCTGTCCGATGAGGATGGGCGAGACTTCGTACAGCGAGAGGCGCATCCGGCAGGCAATGTCCACACCGACGGCGTAGGGGATGACGGTGTTTTCCGTTGCAAGCACGCCGCCGATGGGAAGTCCGTAGCCGACGTGCGCGTCTGGCATGAGCGCGCCGGTGACGGTCACGGGCAGGCGCATGGCGTTTTCCATTTGTTGAATCGCGCCTTGCTCAATGTTGTCCGCGCCCCAGACGGGGAAGGGCAGCGGTGACTCGCGCAGGGTGTCTTCGCTTGGCTCATCGTTTTTGTTCTTGCGCAGAATCTCGCGGGCGAGGTCGGCGAGTAAACTGTCGGCGAGGTAATTGCCGGGGTTGTTGCGAACCGCTTCGAGCTGGGTAAGAACCGCGTCACGTTCCATGCCGGAGGTGATCATTTTGTTTCCGGCTTCTTTGGCAAGACCGATACTTTTTCCGTCTTCCCAGTTGTTAAGTTTCAGGATTTTTCCTGTGATGATGTCCATGAGATATTTCCTTCTATATTTCGCGTAGGGCGCGTTCTCTTACGCGCCCATTGGCGTTAGAGAACGCCAATTACGCGATCGGGTTGGGGCTGTGACCGCGGTCTGCCGTCGGCGGTCATTCTTCCAATTTCCAAAGATCGCGCATTTCCTGACTCTTTTCAAGGAGTTCATCGAGCGTGCCTTCGGATTCCACTTTGCCGTCTTTCAGCACGATGATGTGGTCGGCGCGCCTCAAGAGCGGACGGCGATGGGAGACGACGAGGCAGGTCAGTTCATTGCCGGTTTCAAAGATGCGCTCCCAGAGTTGACGTTCGGTTTCTACGTCCAGTGCGCTGGAGAGATCGTCGAAGACGACCAGTTCCGTGTCGCGGATGAACATGCGGGCGGCGGCGGTGCGTTGGGCTTGTCCGCCAGAGAGTTTGACGCCGCGAGAGCCAACCATCGTTTCAAGGTCGTCGTCGAGGAGTTCCAAGTCTCTGTCCATGACGGCGAGTTTTGTCGCTTTGTAGATATCGTCGTCGCTTTTGTTCATGCCGAGCAAAATGTTATTTCGCAAAGTGTTGCTGAACAGGCGCGGAACTTGCGCGGTGTAGGCACAACGCGGCGGGATGAAGAAATTGCCAGCGTCTGTGATGGCTTGCCCGTTCCAGCGGATTTCGCCAGAGTCGGCAGGGAGCAAACCGAGCAGGGTGCGCAGTAATGTTGTTTTGCCAGAACCAATGCGACCGGTGATAACTGTCAGCGAGCCGCGTTTGACTTTGAGAGAAATATCTTCGATGCCGTTGACCGAATTCGGGTAGTGAAAGGTCAGATGGTCAGCGACCAGTTCGTTCAGTCGGTCTGAGGAGGTTTTGGTCGGGTAGGTCACTTCGGGCAGAGCGTCATCCAAATTTATTTTTGCGTGTTCAACGAGCGCATCCAGCGGGGCGTTTTCCATCAGGCGGTACATGCGTTTGACGGAGACATCCATTTGTTTGTAACGCGCCCAGAGCATACCGCCGAAGGTGGTGAGATCGCCCATGCTTTGCAGAAGATAAACAAAGAGCGAGAAGTCGC
>DAOTXI010000414.1:0-4949 GCA_034435475.1 Anaerolineales bacterium | reverse complement strand
AAAAGCCGATATTTGAACATCGAATATCGAATCCCGAATATCGAAGAACGGAGTTCCACCATGACCGAAACCATCCTAGTCGCCGTCGCCTGGCCGTATGCCAATGCCGAAATCCATGTGGGCAACATCACGGGTTCGCATTTACCCGGTGATATCTTCGCCCGCTACCATCGCCTCAAAGGGGACAAGGTGCTGATGATCACCGGCACCGACTCGCACGGCACACCCGTAACTATGAGCGCGGACAAACTCGGCAAGCCCGTCGAGGAAGTATATAAATCCTTTCATGAAGGCTTTATCGAACTGTTCCAGCAGATTGGCATCACTTACGACCTATACACCACCACCCACAGCGACAACCACTTCAAGGTCTCGCAGGCGATGTTCCTTGCCTTACAGAAGAATGGTTATCTTTATCGCGAGTTCAGCAAGCAGTGGTATTCCGCCAGTGCAGGCAAATTCCTGCCGGACCGTTACGTGGAAGGGACTTGTTACATCTGCGGCTACGAAAGCGCGCGCTCCGATCAATGTGACCGTTGCGGTAATGTGCTGGAACCGGAAAAGTTGATTAATCCGCGCGCCACTACGGGTGACGGTGCGCTCGAATTGCGTGACACCGAACATTTCTATCTTGACCTGTCCAAGCTTGAGCCGAAGGTCAAGGAGTTTTTGCAATCGCGCTCTGACCATATGCGTGATACGGTCTTGGGCGAATCCTTGCGCAAGATCGAGAGCGAAGGCTTGAAAGCCCGCTCTATCACCCGCGACCTTGATTGGGGAATCCCCGTCCCTGTGGATGAGCCGCAGTGGAAAACCAAAGTGCTTTACGTGTGGTTCGAAGCCGTCATCGGCTATCTCTCCGCTCCAATCGAGTGGGCACAGTTAGCGGGTCAGAAAGAGGCGTGGCGCGATTGGTGGATCAACCCCGAAGCGAAGCAATTCCACTTCCTCGGCAAGGATAATATTTTCTTCCACGCCGCGCAGTGGCCCGCCGAGTTGATGGGCGCGGGCAGCGCGTTCATGGAGTTCTTTGCGGGCGAACAAAACGCGCCGCTCATCCTGCCGTATGACGTGCCTGCCAATCAGTTCATGAATCTCGAATCACAAAAGATCAGCGGTTCGCGCAACTGGGCTGTGTGGGGACGCGACGCCCTGACCCGCTACGACCCTGATGCCATCCGCTATTACCTGACGGCGAACATGCCCGAAAGCAAAGACAGCGATTGGGATTGGGCTGAATTCGTGGCGCGCAATAACAACGAACTCGTGGCGACGTGGGGCAACCTCGCGAACCGCATGCTCTCGTTCTGTTATAAGCATTGGGAAGGCGTTGTGCCGGATGTGGATACAACCACGCTTCGCCCCGCGGACCTTGACCTGCTCGCCACCATTGAGGCTGGATTCAACACTGTAGGCGCCGAACTCGACGCCGTACGCCTGCGCTCTGCCCTCGGCGAGACGATGAAACTCGCCACGGCCGTCAATCAATATCTCGACGTCAACGCGCCATGGTCTGCTGTGAAGACCGACAAAGACGGCGCTGCCAAGACCATCTACACCGCATTGAAAGCCATCGACTCGTTGAAGGTCATGTTCGCGCCGTTCATCCCCTTCACATCCGAGCGCCTGCATGGATTCTTCGGCTACGAGACCCCGCTTTTCGGCGAGCAATACACTGAAGATGTGACCGACGCCATCGGCACGCACAAGGTGTTGCGATACCGCGCGGGACAAACTGGAAGTTTGTCGTACTGGAAGCCCAGCGACTTGAAGCCGGGGCAGAAGTTAAATCAACCCGGTCCACTGTTTAAGAAGTTGGAAACGGATGTTATCGAAGCGGAACGCGGAAGACTAGGCAAGTAAACACAGTATACAATTGTAATTTACGACGAGACACCTCCTTGGATCGGAGGTCATCAGACTTTACTGGAAACAAGATAATGGTCACTTTTAAAAAGGGTTCGGGCTAAAATTGCCCAAAGCAGATTACATCAATTTGCAAACAGAAGCCCCCGGAATTATTCGGGGGCTTCTGTTTGCAATCGCGCAGAACAAGTCTATAGACTTGTTCTGCTGCGCCCGGCAAAATAATAGAATGCCCGCGCCAGTGTAACAAGGATCAACATCCCGGACAGTACCCCGCTAAAGACAAAGAACAACCTGCGCCAATCCGAAAGGCGAAGCGTGATCTCGGAACGTGTCGGTATCTGAACACGGCTTCTCAGGCGGTCAACCATGCCGCTCGGAGGCCGCACCCGCTTCAAAGTCCGCGAGAGATGCGTTTCGAGGGAGTGCAGGTCAGTTTCCTGGGTGGATAAGGGCCGGGCGTTGGTCATAAATCCTACTCAGCAGGGTACAACACCAGCCCCACCGTGCCGGGTCCAAAGTTGATGGCAAGCGAGATGGCGAGGTCTGCCATGAAAGTTTCCTTGAAGTTGAAGTGTTTCTTTGCCTCTTCGAGCAAGGCTTTGCACGAGGCTTCATCGCGGGCGTGGACAGCGCCAATATAGACCGGCGAATCACCAACCGCCTGCTTGCCAAGTTCGATCACGCGTTCGATGGCAACCTTGCGCGCACGGACGCGATCCACCATATCTACAACACCATCCTTCAACAGAGCAATCGGCTTGACGTTGAGGAGCGACGCCATTGCCGCCGAAAGTGTGCCGACGCGCCCGCTGCGTTTGGCATATTCGAGCGTATCAAGCGTGAGAATGACGTGAGTCTTGCCGCGCACGTCTTCGATGAACTTGACGATCTCGTCCACGCTTTTTCCGGCGCGTTCCATCTTGCGGGCTGAACGGCACATGAAAGCGACACCCATTGAGCCACAAAGAGTATCCACCGGCACGACGTTGTACGTGCCCTTCAATTCTTCCGCCGCCGAAACGGACGAGGCATATGTGCCGGAGAGTTTGCTGGTGATGTGGATCGAAAGGATAGTGTCGCTGGGCTGGGCGATCTTTTTATAGAATTCAACAAATTGATGCGGGGAGGGTTGGGATGTTTTGGGATGAGGGAGATTCTTGCCATCGATCAGTTTGTAGAACCCTTCTATGTCCAGTTCCACATCCTGAATGTAGGTCTTTTCTTCGCCAAAATGCACATTGATGGGGATGCGCTGGATATCGTATTCCTTGTACCATTCCGCGGGGAGGTCCACCGCGCCGTCGGTCACAATTCTTACTGCCATGTTTCACTCTCCTTCAAGGTTTAAATTTTGGTCTTCCAGTTGGTCTCGAAGCGCCAGCAAAGTGCGGTGATAAAGACTCTTCACGGCTCCTTCGCTTCTACCCATGATCCTGCCAATTTCGGCATTGGACATGTCTTCGACGAATTTCAGGATGAGCAGGTTCTGCCGATCCGGTGGAAGTTTTCGGATCATCCTCAGGAGGGAGTCCTGCTCCTGAGAGCGGACGAGATTCCTCTCAGGATGATCGCCCTTGGTCGGCAGGATAGGCAGGTCGTCAATGGGGATTTCCTGCTTGCGGCTCCGGTCGCGGTGCCAGTTTGCCACCAGGTTGTGAGCGATGCGATACAACCACGCCGAGAACGGTACGCCCCGGTCGGTGTAATTGCGGATATGGTTCATCGCCCGCTGGAACACGCGCGCCGTCAGGTCTTCGGCATCGTGCTGGTTCCCGGTGCGATAGTACACATAGTTAAAAATGCGTTCCGCATAGCGTTCGTAGAGTCGACCAAACGCATCCCGGTCACCCTGCGAAGCGAGGGCAAGCACTTCCTCTTCGTTATATTCCTGTTCCGACAAGTTAAAAACCTTACCGGCGGATTTATTCCATACAACACCGCCGGATTTAAGAAGTTACACCCAGTATAACATGACCAACTTGTCGAAATTTAAGCGGGGGGAACGCTTTATTTCCCCGCAAAAGAAACGGGAACGCCAGCATGAGAACCCCGACAACCAAGAGCATGATTGGATTGAAAATGATTCTCGAAGCCAGTTCGGCAACCAAGACATAAGCCTGGCGGGAAAGGGAACCCGATCCGCTGTTCAAGAAGTGAGAACGACTGTTGTTGAAGAAGAGCGCGGAGTTCACGAGATTCGGCCATGACATAAGGTATCCCTTGGCATCTATTTTATCTCGCAGCCTTTAACTTTCCAACCATCAAATATTAATTCATTTCAACTCCATTTTCAGACATCTACCATCCTATTTCCGCTGTATAATTCGCGCATGGCAGATTGGATCGGCAAAACCATCGGCAAAGTCCGCATCGAGACTTACCTTGCGCGCGGCGGCATGGCGGAGGTTTACCTCGGCACCCACCTGACCCTCGACCGGCACGTGGCGCTTAAGTTCATGCACAGCCACGTCGAGTCGGAGCCGGACCTGCTGACCAGATTCCAAAGGGAGGCAAAGGCGGTGGCGGGGTTGCGCCATCCCAACATCGTCCAGGTTTACGATTTTGACACGCATGAGGGACATCCCTACATCGTGATGGAATATGTCAACGGACCGTCTCTTGCTTCGTACCTGCGTGGAATGCACAAAAACGGCGGCAGGCTGACCCTCAAACAAGTTGCCCAATTGCTCAAACCCCTCGCCGAAGGGATAGACTACGCCCACTCGCAGGGCATCATCCACCGCGATATCAAACCCGCCAACATCATTCTCACCAACAGCAGCGCCGAATATTCCGCCGAAAAACCCCTCCCCGCCGACACCACCTGCATCATCACCGACTTCGGTCTGGTGCGCATTGCCAACTCCGTCAATCAAACTGCGTCCGGTGTCGTGAGCGGAACGCCCGCCTACATGTCGCCGGAACAGGCACAAGGCAATTCGTCATCCGTTGATTACCGTACCGACATTTACTCTCTGAGCGTTGTGTTGTACGAAATGCTTGCAGGTCGCCCACCCTTCGACGGCGACTCGACCCTCGGCGTCATCCTCAAATTGATCTCCGAACCGCCCCCGCCCAAT
>DAOTXI010000413.1:0-4713 GCA_034435475.1 Anaerolineales bacterium | reverse complement strand
ATCATCGCAATAAAGAAGGCGGGGATCAACGCATTGACAAAGGAAACACGAACAGCCGGGTCGAGATGAAAGGTCTGCGGGTCGAACAGGTTGGAAAATGGGCTGGCAAGTTTGTAGGAAGCGGGCAGGAGACAGAGCAATGCCGCAAACAGGATCCCCACAAATATTGTATTGACCCGGTCCGCATTGAACTCCCTGCGGATTCTATCGAGAAGATAATAGCCAAAAAGGTTGATGAGGCTATGGATCAGGATGGTCCACAAGGCGACTTGAAGCGGGGTCGCGTAAAAGTTTTCCAGGTAGGAAATCGCAAAATAAGTCGCCGGGATGCCCAGCAGCCAGGCCAGCGGGAGTCGTTTATCGAGTGTTTGCACGTCGGTGTTCCTTGAAATGATCGTGTTTCGAGAGTCCGCTTTGGCGGGCTTCGTAGGAATAGCGCGGGGGCTTGTCCCCGCGCAGGTTTCAGCGTAGATGCATGTACGATGCCCACAACATGATCAGGATCAAACGCGAGTTATTGAGCATCAACAAAGCGATGAACCCCAGCAGGGAGAATTGAAACCAGCGCCTGCCCGAAATTTCGCGCCACGCCAAAGCGAGAAAAAGGGTGATGGCATACGTCCAGTTGACGGAATACAGAAAGACATCCCTGCCGTAGCGCATGTGCAGCGCAAAGAAGAACAGGCAGGTGAAGATGAAGGCGAAGGCAAAACCGTTATCCTGTCTGAGGATGTTCTTGAGGAAGAGCAGACCGCCAATGGCAACGAGGCCCAGCCAAACCGCAACAAGCGCATTGCCGAGAAGGGTCTCATACCGCGCGATCTGCAAAGGCGCCTTCTTCAACGCCGCGCGGAACATCCAAATCTTGAGGAAGGGAATATCCTCCTTCAACAATAATGGGTCCGGCGAAACGAAACTATGCAGGAGCATCACACGCCCCATAAAATTGGCGCGCTGGAAGGTCGGCTCGAAGACGTTCTTCTCTTCGTATTGCAGGGTCGAAACCTCCCACAGGTATGGATGAGCATCCGGATAAACAAGGTTATTCAGCAGGTTCAACGGGACGACCAACGCGCCGACGATGAGCCCATAGACGATGATCTGTTTGATGTCCCGCCTGACGAAGAAATGCGCAATAAAGGTCTGGGCAATGTTCGAGATGGTGATGCCGAATGAAACCAGCCCTGCAATGACCAGCATGTAGAGCGGTCCATCTTTCAGCAGGAGGACAATAAAGATCAACGCCGCCGCGCCGAGGAAGATATAGTTCTCGATCAATGAGCCGAAGGCGAGTTGCGAGGTCGAAGCGCCAAACAGAACCGCGATCAAAGATGCGTAAAGCGAATCCCCCGTCGTCTCTTTCACAAAATACCAGACGAGATAAACGCACAACGCGCCGGTCAATGCCGTGACGATGAACGCGCCATACAGCATGTCCCCTTTCAGGAGCAACGAAACCATCCACGCCCACGGGCGGACGATGATAAGCACATACGGGTGAACCGTGCGCTCATAATAATCCTTGTAATGCTCCGTCCCAAAGCGCATACGGTACAACCTGCTGTCGGTGTCGAAGAAAATATCGTCGAAGCGGAAGACGGGCTGGTTGAAGATCGAGCCGAGCAGGAAATAGACCGAGAAGAATAGCGAGGCGAGGATCAAGCCGCCAAGGTTGGCATCCACAAAGCGGTAAAAACGACTCTGACGCCCCCCCTGCGCCGGATTTCCCCCACCATCCACATGGAGGAAGGAAGAGCCGCCGCAACCCCGACAAAAAACCTGGTCAGCGTTTCAGGGGCATGGGCATACGCTGAGGCGTCGAACTGCCGCGGAAAGCGACTCGCCATGATTACAAGCCCGGCGAAAAAAGCGATCACCGAAACCACAAGCGCAACCGAGATCGAACCATCTACGGCATGGGTCTTGAATTTTTCCGCCAGCCTGCCGAGGACGAAATAAGCAAATAATGTAACAACCGCGTGGACGATGACAGACACCAGGGCAATCCCGATCACCGATGTGTAATAGGCATCCAGAAAACCAATGGCGATATAACTGATGAGACCAGCCAATGCCCATGCGAAAAGAAGTCGTTTGTTGAACATTTTTACCAGAGCGTTTGGAGTTTACCACAGCGACAAAGCCAGGCTGAACCTGCCCGCCAAAAACCTACGACGACACGTGGATACGGCGGATGAAGCAAAACCATCGCCGCGGACTCCAAGATAATAAGACTGAACTTACGCAAACTCCCAAAATTTGACCGCCGTCGGCGGTCAAATGCTACAGAAACGAATGATTTTGCGTAAGTTCTAAAGATTCCATTTACCGATGAAAAAAAACAGATTGATTCCGGCTTCTACAATCACAAAACTGCTCACACTTGCATTCCCAATATATTCAAAATGGTGGAAATTAATATCGAATTATTCCACAAGAGCAGGGCAAGGAACGCCAATATAAGCACCCGGAACCACCTGTACCCGGCAAATCTCTGCCATAAAAGCCCCAATAAGAGTATGAGCGCATAGGTCCAGTTGGGCGTGTAGAGGAACAACTCTTTGCCATAGCGCAGATGTAAGCCGGCGTTAAGAATCATGCACCCGATCAACGCAATCATCAATCGCCCATGCGGATTTCTCTTGATATCAAGAGGCAAAAGAATGCCTGCAAGCGCCAGCAATCCCAGCCAGACCGAGACCGTGAAGTTCTGAATCGGCAGGTCATATCGGCTTAACCTATCGATCTCCGGCTTGAAGAAGCGGAATTGAATGAAGGGGATGTCCTTGTCGTAGAGAATGGGTGACGGGGCGATGACATTATGGAAGAAAAATCCCCGGGGCAGGGCTTGAATACGAAGGGGGTTTAACGGGTATAGATTCCGCTCCTCAGCTTGCAATGAGGACGGCACAAAGAAAAACGGATGCGCGCCGGGAAAGAGCAGGTTATTCAGCAGAGTAAATAAAACCAGAAAAACGATCACGGTAACGATAAAACGGATCGTCCGCTTAATATCCGGCTTGACCGTGAAAAGCGCGATCACATTCTGGGCGAAATTCGAATGTGTGATCCCGATGGTTATCAACCCCGCGGCAACCAGCCCTGGAAGCGGTCTATCCTTGATGAGCATGACGAAGAACAGAATCAAACTCGCGGCAAGAAAAATGTACGACTCGATGAGCGAGCCAAAGACGAGATGAGAGGCGGTCAATCCCAAAAGCGAAGCCATCAGCGACGCATAGACCGAACTCCCCGCCGCGGATTTGATGAACATCCATACCAGGTATACACACGCCGCGCCGCCCAACGCTGTGAAGAGATACGCCCCCCAGAGTTTATTCCCTTTGAGCAAAAAGCCAAGCAGGTCCACGGGCGGTTTGAAGAGCAGCAAAACAAAGGGATGCACCGAGCGATAATACAGGTCTGTCCAGTTGTCGGTCGTCAGGCGGATGCGCCAGTTTGCCCCGTCGGCATCGAAGAAAATATCGTCCACGTCGAAGCGCGGATCGTTGATGACCGAGGCAAAGATGAGGTACAAAACGAAAAACGCAAGCGAAAGGGAAAACCCTGTCAGGTTGGCGCTGATGTAAGCGTAAAACGTCGTTGATTTGATCCAGTTATAAAAGCCGCCGAATTTAAGTTTGAGATGAAACCATGCCTGCCACGGCAATGTCATCAGGCTGGCAAAGACGAATATGCCGCGCGTTTTATCGTCTAAAATAAAATAAGAAACGGGGAAGAGCGATACGCGCTGGCTGGCGTTGAAAAGCCAGAGGATGAAGCCGGTCAACAGGATGAACAGACCCGTGTGGATGAGGGCGTCGAACCAGCGTTCGTCTGCCACGCGCCGCGCCCTGCCTAGGAAGAAATATCCGCCTACACCGAACACGGCTTGCAACAACGCAGTCAGCAGGATGATCTCGATCAGGCTGGAGTAAAAGTTATCGAGGAAGCCGAGGAGCAGGAAGGAAAAGAAGGAAGCAAACAGCCACGCGCCAAAGACGCGAGAACGTCCGCCCGCTTCGGTGAGGGCTTGGAGGGAGGATGCGGCGGGGATGATGACAAGAAGGGAGAGGATGAAGAGAAGGGCGAATGTTGGTAATTGGTAATTCGTAATTGGTAACGGGACAACGGCGGCGATGCCTGCCCAGACGAAGATGAACCAGCGGATGGGAGAGGTTGCGCGCGAAAATTGATTTTCCAAAAATGGAAATATCGAAAACAAGAGGACAAAAACAGCGGCAGCAGGAACGAGGACGAGGAACCAACGGTCAACCGGCGCGCGGGAATTGAGGCCGAAATACAGATCCGCCAGCGCCAACGAGAGGATCAATGCGGCAATCAGGCTGACCAGGGTACGATTGGCAATCTGCCAGCGATATTTCATTGGGTTCAATGCGTTTTGGATGGATGGCGAAGGTAATTGCCGTCTTCGCTTATCGTCCCAGTTCCCGGATCAATTGTAAAAATTCCGCCCAGTCTTCCTTGTCCATCCAGATATCCACGTTGTCGAATGAGGCGGCGTACATGCCATCTTCATCGGGCTTGGTCCCAATCAGTTCGGGGATCGCCGCCAGCAGTTCGTCCCATTCTTCGGTAAAGAAGTTCAGGGTGGCGCGTCCCAATTGCAGGTAATAGATCGTTTCGCCGTCGGGTTCGTCGGCGCGGAAGACGCTATAGTTCTCGGTCTCGGCGAGGGTCTCGGTTTTATAG
>DAOTXI010000412.1:0-7848 GCA_034435475.1 Anaerolineales bacterium | reverse complement strand
AAAATCTTTATTGACGATATACTAACCCGGTAGTAACGACTTTCGTCGTGTTGACGTCGAGACAAGGCGACTGAAGTCGCCACTACAAATAATACAGGAGAAAAGATGAAAGACTTTATTGCGATCTCCGATTTCTCATCGGATGAAATTCACGACCTGCTCGACCTGGCGGTAAAACTCAAGAAGCAATATTTCAAAAAAGGAAACAAATCCATCTTCAAAGGAAAAGCGCTGGGAATGATCTTCCAGAAACCCAGTCTGCGCACACGCGTTTCATTCGATATGGCGATGCGGCACTGCGGCGGCGACGCGCTTTACCTTTCCCCGGCTGAGATCGGTCTGGGCAAACGCGAATCCATTGCGGATGTGGCGCGGGTGCTTTCCGGGTACGTGGAGGCGTTAATGGCGCGGACCTTCGACCATGCGCATGTGGTGGAACTGGCGAAATGGGCGGATGTGCCGGTCATCAACGGCTTGAGCGATTACAATCATCCCTGTCAGGGCATGGCGGATGCGCTGACCATCATCGAAAAGTTCGGCAAAAAATCGAAAGGCTTGAACGTCAGTTATGTAGGCGATGCCAATAACGTGGCGGTCTCGCTCATGCATGTCAGCGCCCAACTCGGCTGGAACTTTACCCTTGCCAGCCCCGAAGGCTACGATATGGACCCGAAGGCGGTGGAGATCGGGCAAAAACTTGCCAAAAAATCGAAAAGCAAATTAACCTTCTTGCGCGACCCGCATGAAGCCGTGAAGAAAGCCCACGTCATCTATACCGATACCTGGACGAGCATGGGGCAGGAAGAGGAAACGGCAAAACGCGAGAAGGTTTTCCCACCCTATCAGGTCAATGCCGGTTTGGTCGCCGAAGCCGATAAGGATGTGATCGTGATGCACTGCCTGCCCGCTCATCGCAACCAGGAGTTGACCGATGACGTGGCGGACGGTCCTCACTCGGTTATCTTCCCGCAGGCGCATAATCGTTTACACGCGCAGAAAGCGATCCTTGCAAGACTTTTTGGCGTGGCGTAGGATATTGGTAAATGGAGATTGGTAATTGAAGATTGTCGAAATCAATCACTAATCTCCAATCTCAACAACGACAGGAATTAACATTTCATGAACACACAAGACTTTATAAAGATCGAAGAACAGTATGGCGCGCATAATTATCATCCGCTCGATGTCGTCATCGAAAAGGCGGAGGGGGTCTGGGTTTACGATGTGGAGGGCAGGAAATATCTCGATTGTCTTTCTGCATACTCCGCGGTAAATCAGGGGCATGTTCACCCTGAAATTCTTAACGCCCTGCTGGAGCAGGCAAAAAAGGTGACGCTTACCTCGCGCGCCTTCCGCAACGACCAACTGCCGATGTTGTACAAGGAACTCTCCGAGATGACCGGCTACGACATGTCTCTGCCGATGAACTCCGGCGCGGAGGCGGTCGAGACGGCGGTCAAACTGGCGCGCAAGTGGGCATACCAGGTGAAGAAGGTCCCGCGCCATCAGGCGGAGATCATTGTGGCGGGCAATAACTTCCACGGACGCACCGTCACCATCATTTCATTCTCGACTGAGCCGCTTTATCGCGACGACTTCGGTCCGTTCACACCGGGTTTTGTTATCGTGGAATACGGCGACGCGACCGCCATTGAGAAGGCGATCACGCCCAACACGGCAGCTGTCATACTCGAACCCATTCAGGGCGAGGCGGGCGTTATCATGCCGCCCGAGGGGTATTTGAAATCCGTCGCTGAGTTGTGCAAAAAGAATAATGTTCTCTTTGTTGCGGATGAAATTCAAACGGGTCTCTGCCGGACCGGGAAGCTCTTCGCCTCTCAACATGAAAATGTGCGCCCGGACATTGTCATCGTTGGCAAGGCGCTGGCTGGAGGCTTTTATCCCGTCTCGGCGGTGCTTGCAGACAAGCCGATCCTTGGTTTGTTCACTCCCGGTGAACACGGCTCGACCTTCGGTGGGAATCCGCTGGCAGCGGCGGTGGCTCGCGCTTCGTTGAAAGTATTGCGAGATGAAAAACTTGCCGAACGCGCCGCGGAATTGGGTACATATTTCGTCGAGCAGTTGAGCGAAATCCCCAGCCCGCATGTCAAGGAAGTGCGCGGGAGGGGGCTTCTAATCGGCGTCGAACTCAAACCCGAAGCAGGCGGCGCGCGCCGCTTTTGTGAGGCGTTGAAGGCGAAGGGCGTCCTTGCTAAAGAGACACACGATAACGTCATCCGCTTTGCGCCGCCGCTGGTCATTGATAAAGAAACGATAGATTGGGCGCTTCCCGCGATCCGCGAGACGCTCAATATGCCGTAATGCAAGTCGTCGTATTGGGGGTGTCTACTTGTTTACTTGTGTACTTGTATACCGTAAACAAGTAGGCAGGTAAACAAGTATTTTTGTGGAGGCAACCATGTATATTGGAATACCAAAAGAAAGCAGACCCTTTGAATACCGGGTGGGTCTTTCCCCGGCTGGGGTGGAGATTCTCTCCCGTCTTGGGCACCAGGTTTTCGTCGAGCATGATGCGGGGGCGAGCGCGGGGTTCAAAGATCAGGATTATGAAAAGGCGGGCGCGCGCATCGCCTTTTCTCCACAGGAGGTTTTTGGACGCGCAGACCTTTTATTGAAGATATCGCGCCCGCTCAAGCAGGAATTAGAATGGTTGAACGAAGGCGCAATCCTTGCCGGATTTTTACATCTCGCATCCGCATCGCAGGACCAGATTGACCTGCTGCTGGAGAAGAAGATCACGGCTCTTGCCTATGAACAGATCACGGACGCGCAGGGCGGGCGCGTGGTGTTGCGCCAGTTCAGTCTGATATGCGGCGCGATGGTCGCTCAGATCGCAGCCCGCCAGCTTCAGACCAACCGTGGCGGCAAAGGCATCATGTTGAGCGGTGTGCCCGGTGTGCCGCCCGCCGAAGTGGTAATCGTTGGCGGTGGCGCGGTGGGCATGTCTGCCGCACGCGCTGTGCAGAACGCTGGCGCACATGTAACCGTGCTGGACAATAACATGGCCGCGCTGGAAAACATCCACGAAAAATTGCCGGGGGTTGTGACGATGATGGCGACCCAGCGCAATATCGAACGGGCGACCGCCTTTGCAGACGTGCTGGTCGGCGCGGTATTGGTTGCAGGACAACGCGCTCCCGTGGTGGTGACCCGTGAAATGGTGCGCGCCATGAAGCCGCGTTCGGTCATCATTGATGTAAGCATTGACCAGGGCGGCTGTGTGGAAACCTCACGCCCGACCATGCACGACAACCCCACCTTCATCGAGGAGAATATTGTGCATTATTGCGTGCCGAATATCGCCAGCACCGTGGCGCGGACGGCGAGCCATGTCCTGTTGAACTCTGCCATTCCCTATATCACCAGGATCGCAAATGATGGAATTGATGCCGCCATGAAAACCGATCCGGCGATTGAAGTAGCAATCAATACCCACCGGGGCGGGCTGGTGCATCTTGCCCGGCTTGGCGGCGCGGAGGTGAAGGAATGAATGCCGCGTCCATTTATCAATCCCGGGTTGCCACGGCGGCGGAGGCTATTAAGAAATCCGTCAAATCGGGTGACCGCATTTTCCTGACGGGGAACGTCTCAGTGCCAATGAATTTGTTGGCAGCCCTCGTGGATCACGCCCCGAATTTGCAGGATGTCGAAATATGCCAGGCGTTGACCATCGGAGGCGCGGATTACGTCAAGCCGGAGATGGAAGGTCACTTGCGGGTGAACTCCATGTTTATCAGCGCCAATATCCGTAAGGCCGTGCAGGAGGGGCGCGCCGACTTTACCCCCGTCCTGCTTTCGGAATTTCCCCTGCTTTTCAAACGCGGCATCCTGCCCATTGATGTTGCCCTGATTCATGTCTCGACCCCCGACGAACATGGGTTCTGCAGTCTGGGCGTTGAAGTGGGGTTGACCAAATCCGCGGCGGAGTCTGCAAAGATCATCGTCGCCGAAGTCAACGAACAGATGCCCCGCACCCTGGGCGATTCGTTCATCCACGTCAGCCGCCTGACTCATATCGTCCCGGTCAATTACCCCATCCCCGAGCATAAGATGACCGCCGAGGGCGATATGGAAATCATTCAGGGGATTGCCGGGCACGTCGCCTCCCTCATCCCGGACGGGGCGACCATGCAACTGGGAATTGGGTCCATCCCGGATGCGGTTTTGAAGTTCCTGATGGACAAGCGCGATCTCGGCATTCACACTGAATTATTTTCCGACGGCGTGATTGACCTTGTCAACGCGGGCGTCCTGACCAATGCGCGCAAGTCCCTGCACCCCGGTAAGATCGTGGCAGGTTTCATCCTCGGCACGCAGAACCTCTACAATTGGGTCAACGACAACCCGATGGTCGAAATGCATCCGACTGAATACGTCAACGACCCGTTCATCATTGCGCAGAATGAACGCATGGTGGCGGTCAACTCCGCGATCGAGGTGGACCTGACCGGACAAGTCTGCGCCGATAGCATCGGTCCGAAACTGTACAGCGGCGTCGGCGGTCAGTTGGATTTCATTTATGGCGCGTCGCGTTCGAAGGGCGGAGTTCCCGTCATTGCCCTGCCCAGCACCGCTGTGATGCGTGACGGCACGGCGATCAGCAAGATCACCGCCATGCTAAAACCCGGCGCGGGCGTGGTCACCAGCCGCAACCATGTCCGCTTTATTGTCACCGAACATGGCATCGCCGACCTGTACGGCAAGACCATTCGCCAGCGGGCGCAGGCGCTGATCGCCATTGCACATCCGCAATTCCGTGAAGACCTGACGAGGCAGGCGCGGGAGTTGCATTACCTGTAAACAAGCACCAAACAAGAATTCAGGCGCGGAGTTAACCGTAACTCCGCGCCTGTTTTTTTGTTAACCTGATAATCAAAAATCCTTGCTTGACAGGTTTCGCCTTTTTCCCTATCATCTGGGCGCTTTGATGAGCGGAACCAGCCAGAAACGGCGTACATGAAACTCATGGCAGGGCAAATAACCTTGAATAGGAAGTAACTGGTAATGCGTAATGTAAAGATCGTTGCAACCATTGGACCCGCATCGGATTCAGTGGCGGCGTTGGAATCCCTGGTCAATGCCGGGATGAACATAGCCCGTTTGAATTTTTCACACGGCACACACGAACAACACCGCGAGCGGGTCAGCCGCATCCGTGAAGTATCGAAGCGGCTGAAGAAGCCGGTCGGAATCCTCCAGGATTTGCAAGGACCCAAGATCCGCGTAGGCAGGTTGGAGGCGCCAATTCAACTCTCGGTCGGCGAGGAGGTCAGCCTGTACGCCACAAAGGATGAACCGCCGAAAAACGGGCATCAGATCATCCCTGTGGATTTCCGCGAATTGTTCGACTCCGTGCATCAAGGCGACAAACTCCTGCTCGATGATGGCCGCCTTGCCCTTGAAGTCCTCTCTGCAATGGGGAGGGTCGTCCATTCGCGGGTGCTGGTGGGCGGGGCGCTTTCTTCACATAAAGGCATCAACCTGCCGGGTGTCAAGTTGCGCATAGCCGGTTTTACCGACAAAGACAAAGCCGACCTCGCCTTTGGCATCTCTCAAAACGTGGATGCAGTCGCAATCTCCTTCGTCCGCAGCGCGACGGATGTCAAAACCGTCCGCGAGGCGATCCGCGAATATTCCGCCGGGAAGCATGAACCGCTCCTCATCGCAAAGTTGGAGAAGCCCGAAGCCTTGAATGAATTGTATGAAATTCTCGACATTGTGGACGGCGTCATGGTGGCGAGAGGCGACCTCGGCGTGGAACTACCCCCCGAACGCGTGCCGCCCCTGCAAAAGATGATCATCCGCGCCGCGAACGGACGCGCCAAACTGGTCATCACCGCCACCCAAATGCTCGAGTCCATGATTCAAAATCCGCTTCCGACCCGCGCCGAAGCCTCGGATGTGGCGAATGCAGTCTTCGATGGGACCGACGCCGTCATGCTTTCCGCAGAAACTGCATCGGGAGAGTACCCGCATCTGGCGGTCGAGATGATGTCGCGCATCGTGATGGAAGCCGAGACTCACTTCAAAGAGTGGGGAACCCGTCAGGACGCCAAAGCAGGTTTGGGTGAGAGCGATGCGGCTTCGATGGCTCGCGCCGCAAACGTGCTCGCCAGCGATCCCGAAGTGCGGGCGGTCTCCGTCTTCACCATGCGCGGACGTTCCGCCTGGTTAATGTCCAAGGCGCGTCCGTCCAAACAGATTCTTGCCTTCACCCCCGAAGAGGAAACCTTTAATCAACTTGCCTTCCTGTGGGGGGTGCGCCCGCATCTCGTCAAATACGCGCAGACCATGGACGACATGCTTGCCGAGGTCGACTCGGTGCTTTTGAAATCAGGCATCACCCCCGGGCAACAGGTTGTCCTTGTATGCGGTTTTCCCATTGGCGAACAACGCCCGCCCAACATGGCGCTGCTTCATACAGTGGGAACCGAAGCCACGGTCAAACTGGCTCGCAAACTGGCGGATAAAAAATAGATCGGGATGGAATTCCCCTCCCAAACCTTTCCCTGGCGGATGCAGAATCTCACCTTCTGCATCCGCTTCCTTTTACCCCGATCCCTTCTCAGCGCTGCGAGCCTTTCACTCCCTCGAAGCGACTAGAATCCCAACCCCGATCAGCGCCCCGCCGACGATGAATAACGGTGTGATCGCTTCGGAAAGGAAAAACCAGCCGAGCAAAGTTCCCACCACCGGTTGCGCAAAGAAGGTCAGCGATGCGACTGCGGCGGGCAGTTCGGCGAAGGCATAATTCCACAGGAACATGGCGATGGCGGTCGAGATGATTCCAAGAAAGAGTAATCCGCCGATAATGCCGGGGGTGATCTCACCGATGCCGATTGTATTCACCTCCCAAATCGAGAATGCCAGGCTGGAGGGAATTCCGCCCAGCAGCATGACCGCGCTGGAAATAAGCAGGTCTTGAGTCTGCGAGACTTTGCGCACCAAAACCGAATAGAGCGCCCAGGTCAGCGCCGCGGCAAGCAGACTCATATTCCCCCAAAATAGAGACGGCGATAACTCCGCGTTGCGCGGGTCAATGACTGCCAGAACTCCCAGCGATGAAATGACCAATGCGATCATGCGGCGAGTCGTTGTTTTCTCGCCGAGCAGGAAGGGCGCAAATAACAGAACAAAGGCGGGGGTTGCCGAAGTGACCAGCGACCCATTCGAAGCGGTCGAAAGTTTCGTCCCCACAAACTGAAAGCCGAGCGAAATCCCGTACCCGACCACACCCACAAGAAAACTTTTCCAGAACAAGTCTTTTGAAAAGGTTTGTATATTTTCAGAATTTCGGTTTCGGAAATAAATGACTACACCCAGCGCCATCGCTCCCATGATGAGGCGCAGCAACAACAAACTGAACGGCGGGATGACTTCCAATACCACTTTGGAGACAACATACATACCGCCCCAGATCGAGGCGGCAGTGAGACCGGATATCAACCCTGCAAATATGTGATGTTTGCGCATAGTCCCCCGATTATATCGAAATTCTAATCTTCAAATCGGGTTTTGCTTCCGCGCAACTTCTTCACCTCGCCCCGCTTCTTTTTCTCTTTTATTCTTTCCTCTTTCGACGCTTTCGTCGGCTTTGTCTTGCGGCGCGCCTTGGGCTTTTCGCCTGCTTTGCGAATCAACTCGTAAAACTTCGCAAGCGCATCTTCGCGGTTCGCCTCCTGGGTTCTGAAGCGCTTCGCTTCGAGGATCAAAACGCCCTCAGCATTGACCCGCCGAGAGCGACCCTTTTCTCGACGTGTCAGGCGGGGACGCGGCGCACAAGATCCTGATCCTTGCCGCCATCGCATTCGGCGCGCAGCCGACCTT
>DAOTXI010000411.1:0-1531 GCA_034435475.1 Anaerolineales bacterium | reverse complement strand
ACCCCATCTCGAACATTTCTTTGAATCCCTGATAGACCCCCAGCGGTCCCAGCCCACCGCTGACAGCCTGGATGTACCAATCAGGCGCGCGCCAGCCGAGCTGTTCGACGATCTCGTAGGCGATGGTCTTCATCGATTCGCGGGCAGGGACTGAGTTCGCGCCGCGGTCCAATAATAGATTCTTGCGCTGGGCGAATTGACTTGCGATCTGTTTGGTCTGGTCGTAGTTGCCGCTGACGCGGATCACTTCTGCGCCGAAGAGGGCCGCCTCGCGCAGTTTTTCCTGCGGCACGAGGCTGGTCATGAAGACCCATAATTTGATCCCCGCGCGGGCGCAGGCGGCGGCGTATGCCACAGCGGCATTGCCTGTGGATGCGATGACTGCTTCGCAGATTCCGTTCTCGTTCATTGCGGCGACGGCGACAGCCGCCTGGCGGTCTTTGAAGGAAGAGGTCGGGGAGTAGCGTTCGTCCTTGATGTAAACAGAACCATGCCCGAGGTCCGGGGCGAAGCGGTGCGAGAGCCACAGGGGAGTTCCACCAGCGGGATAAAGGTCGAGGGCGGAGGGATCGCTCAATGGCAGGACATCCTGATAGCGCCAGAGGTTCGAGGGACGGTTTGGAATCCCGCGCAGGATTTCGCGTTTGAAGGAATCATAATCGTAACGGGCTTCGACCCATTGCGATTCGCATTTCTGGCAGATGGCGGGCTGGAACGGTATGTAGGGCTGGGTGTGTCCGCAGAGGTTGCATTCAAGGTGGAGGGGCGTTGCCATTTGCTATTTTTCCTTTTTCTCGATGATGTCTGTGATGCGGGCTTCGATGGGCATTTCCACGAAGAACGTACAGCCTTCCCCTTCGATGCCTGTACTTTCCGCCCAGAGTTTGCCGCCATGCATTTGCACGAGGCGGCGGCTGATGGGCAAACCCAGTCCTGTGCCGCCCGCTTTGCGTGTGGTTGATGAGTCAACCTGGGTGAATTCCTGAAAGACCGCTTCGAGTTTTTCGGGCGGGATTCCAAGACCGGTGTCTTTGACCGAGATCAAGACTCTCGCCCCATCCATGCGGGTTGCTTTGACGGCGATCTTGCCCCTTTCAGTGAACTTGATCGAGTTGTTCACGAGGTTGATCATCACCTGGCGCAGGCGGGTATTGTCGGCGTAGATTTCGACCTGCTGGTCCGACTCCTCTTCGATGAACAACGCGATGTTCTTTTCGCTGGCGAGCGTGGAGGTGATGCTGACGACTTCATCCAAAACATCGTGGACTTTGAAGGTTTCGGGGTGCAGATTCATGCGCCCGGATTCGATCTTCGCCATGTCGAGCACGTCGTTGATCAGGTGCAGGAGGTGCTGGCCGTTCTTTTGAATCAGGCGCAGGTCGTTCTCCATGTAGGGAGTCAAGTCGCCGTCCAAGCCTTCGAGCATCACATCGGTGAAGCCGAGGATGGAGTTGAGCGGCGTGCGCAATTCATGCGACATGTTGGCAAGGAAGGCGGACTTAAGGCGGTCGAGTTCCTTCAACTCTTGCGC
>DAOTXI010000410.1:0-3548 GCA_034435475.1 Anaerolineales bacterium | reverse complement strand
CAGGTCGTCGTCGAGTAATTTTGTACGGAAAACAAAAGAGACCATCCGTGACGGACGGTCTCTTTTTGATTCGAATTTTTTACTAGAGTGTGTATGCAAAATCAGAAAAGAGGAAAATAGACGCAATTGTAATCATGGCAGAGAAATTAGCTGCCCGTTTCTCGTACCGAGTGGCAATGCGCCGAAACTGCTTTAATCGATTGATAAGCCGTTCAATGATATTCCGTTTGCGATAATGTAATTTTTCAAAAGGACCTCTACGGCGTTCGTTTTTTCGGTGAGCGATGGTGCAACGAATATGCTTTTGATGAAGATACTTCCTGAAGGCTTTGCTGGTGTAGCCCTTATCGGCTACCACCCGCTTTGGACGCAGGCGTATCTGCCCTGAACTCCTACGAATAGCACCAGCCTCCATTAGCTTTTCCGCCTGACCGATATCGCTTTCTTGTCCAGGTGTGAGCAAAAAGGTAATCAATCTGCCAGTTCCTTCACATCGAATGTGGATTTTGGTGCTGAATCCACCTCGACTGCGCCCTAAAGCCTCTTGTTCTGCACTACTTTTTTTGCACCAGCAGCATGTTGATGGGCTCGGACTGTCGTGGAATCAATGAAATGGATTTCCCAATCCACATTGCTTTCCACATCCAGCAAGGTCTGTAACTCGGCAAACATCTTCTCCCACACTGCTGATTTGCGCCAACGTTGGAAACGGCTGTAAATGGTTGTCCACTTGCCATAGCGTTCTGGCATGTCGCGCCAGGGGGCGCCTGTCCTCAGCACCCACAAAATACCATTCAGGAGTTGTCGATGGTCTTGTGCAGGTCGTCCGCGAGTTGTGTTTGCTTTTGGGAGTAACGGTACTATCCGCTCCCATTGTTCATTCGTTAGGTCGCCTCGGTTTCCCATGTTGACCAGTTTAACCACATTTTTCTATTTTGCATACAGACCCTAGTTTTGCCGTTCCATCCTGCGGATGACCATGACGACCTTGCCCTTGATGTCTATGGCTTCGTTCTTTTTGATCAGGATCGGTTTGAATGCCGGGTTGGCGGGCTGGAGACGATAACCGTCTTTTTCCTTGTAATAATACTTGAGGGTGGTTTCATTCCGTTCTGTCAGCCAGACGGCCACCATTTCACCGTTGCAGGCATCCTGGGCGGGTTTCAAGATCACGATGTCGCCGTCGTTGACCATGGCATCGATCATCGAGTCTCCCTGCACCTGAAGGGCAAAGAGGTCTTTTCCCTTTTCCCTCGAAGGCATCATAGACATGGCGATCTCGACCGAGTCTTCCGGGCTGAATGGCGATTCTGACGGAACCAGGATGGGTTCACCGGCTTGAATGACGCCCAGAACCGGAACCCGCAGCATATCTCCAAGCGGATTATTGCTGCCAATTAAACGCATCCCGCGGGATATTTTGCGGTCTCGTTCGAGCAAACCCTCTTTTTCCAACTGGTCGAGATAGTAATTTACGACCGATGTGGAAGAAATGTCGCAGTGCTCCCCAATTTCACGGATGGAAGGGGGGTGCTGGTGTTCACGTTGATAATCCTCAATGAATTTGAGGATTTTTTGGTGGCGTTCGCCGATTCCCTTGCTTTTTCGGACCATCATCATTTCAAGCCTCCTGCCAGCGGGCTGGCATGGGTACTGAGCATTCTTCGCTCATTTGTGCTATCTATGATGATACCCGAACGCCTGTTCTGTGTCAAGGATTTTTTAATGCGGAATTATCGACTCAAATCCAGGTCCTGCCCCGCATCCACAGGTACATCAGGAAGGGCAGACCGAGCATGGCGGCGAGGGTGACGGCGAAGACTTGCTGGCTTGTCCAACCGACCAGGTGAGCGACCGGTTCGAAGAAATTCATCCCGAAGAATCCGGTGATGAAGGTAATGGGCATGAAGAAGGTCGTGATGACCGTCAGCACTTTCATGATCTCGTTCATGCGGTTGTTTGTGACCGAAAGGTAGGTATCCAATGCGCCGCTGACCAGGTCTCGCAGGCTCTCGTTCAAATCGTGGAGGCGGACGAGATGGTCGTAAATATCGCGGAAGAAGACCCGGTCGCGTGGATCAATGACGCGGTAATCGTCGCGGGCTAGTTTATTCAGCACCTCGCGCTGGGGGAGGAGGATGCGCCTCATGGTCAACAGGATGCGTTTCAGGGCAAATATCTGCTCAAGGATTTCAGGATGAGGCTTATCGAAGACCCTGTCTTCTATCCGGTCCACCTGAGCGTCAATATCTTCAATGAGGGGCATGTAGCTCATCACCAGTGAATCCACGATGCGGTAAAGGAGGTGATCGGCGCCGTCCTGCACATGGCGGATGTCGCGCTGGCAGGCTATCCAGGTATCTTCGACAGCGGTCAGTAATTGGTCGTGGAAGGTGACAACATAATTATGTCCGAGAAAGACATCCAGCTCATCCATCTCGGCGTCGAACATTCCGTTTTCCTGGCGGTAGTTCATGATGCTGAGGACAATGTAGAGGTAGTTACCCCAGTCGTCCACTTTTGGGGTGTGGGTCTCTTGCAGGGCGTCGTCAATGGCAAGGGGATGAAAACCAAAATTCCGCAGGATGGGTTCGGCAGACTCGACTGGTTCGCCGATAAAGTCCACCCACAGCATCCCCCTCCGGTCACGGATGAGCCGGGGAAATTCAGCAGGGGAGATGTCAGTTCGTATGGGTTGCCCAGGCTTGTAGTAAAGGGATCGAATCACAAAAACCTCCAGAGTTTGAGAATTTTGAGTGGGAAATCAATAATCTTAATGGGTGTATTGAAAATCCTTATTTGTACTTGACAAATTATAAATAATAAGTATAATTTTATTATGATTTCACATGAAGAAATTGATTTTCCGTAAATCCGGCTTAAAAATCTTGATTTTTCCTTGAAATCTTTCTTTTGTCATTCAATTATAAATCGGAGAGACCTATTATGCGACCCGCGCCATCCCGTTGCCCGATCTGCCAGTCTGAAATGGAAGTTGTCCGTCTGCACTGCTCCAGTTGCGACACCTCGATCGAGGGTCAGTTTGCAATGGGGCAGTTTTCGAATCTGTCGTCTGAGCAGGTTGAGTTTGTCGTCTCGTTTGTGCGCTGTGAAGGCAAGATCAACCGCATGGAACAGGAATTGCGCTGGGGGTCGTACCCCACCATTCGCAACCGCTTGCACGAAGTGATTCGCAAATTGGGCTTTGAACCCGGCAGGGATGAATCGCCCGAGGTGGATGAAGAAACCCGCAGGGACGTCATTGCTGAATTGGAAGCTGGAAAGATTACAGCTGAACAAGCCACGCGCATGTTGCGCGGCGAGGAGGAGTAACCCATGTCAAAAACGATCAATGCCGGAAGAACCCCCCGCATCGAAATCGAATCCGTCAGCGGCGATCTCAGCCTCGTGGGTTGGGAGGGTGACGATATTCTGATCAAGGCGGATAGCGATGTCATGAACGTAATACAGGATGGCAACCAGGTGCGCGTTTCCTGCGATGACGACCTTTCCATCCGCGTTCCAAAGGGGGCGAGTGTTTTGATCAC
>DAOTXI010000409.1:0-4131 GCA_034435475.1 Anaerolineales bacterium | reverse complement strand
GTGCTCTTCAACGTCACCGGCGGACCGAACATGACTCTCTTTGAGGTCAATCAAGCCGCCGCCATCATCCGCGAGACGGCTCACCCCGACGTGAACATGATATTCGGCGCGGTCATTGACCCGAACATGGGCGACGAGATCCGCTGTACGGTCATTGCCACCGGTTTCGAGCGCAGTGGTGTGGCGCGTCGCGTGCTTGAACGACTGCCACGCACCAACGAGAAACCGCTTTCGGCGGCGAACACCCCCTTCCAAACCCGCCCGACGGAATCGGTCAGTGTCAACGCCGAAACCCGCTCCTCCGCGGATGTAAAGTCCCAACCGTTACCGGGCATTGATAACAACGATCTCGATGTCCCGTCGTTTTTGAGGAATCGAAGATAGGAAATAACAAAAGCCCCTAAAGGTTTCAAAAGCCTTTAGGGGCTTTTTATTTTGGTAAAATATCTGTATGCCCCCCAAACTTCCCGAACTTGCCGAGAGACTTAAGACTCCGCCCGCGCATTATTCCTACCTCAAGCATCGCAGGCAGGTAATGCGGCAGATTGTCCTGCCGGTGGTCCTCAGCGGATTTGCGCTGGTTGGCATGGTGGTGTGGATCAGTTTTGCGACCTTCAAGCAGGGCGGAGACGTGGGGCGTTGGGCGGCGGTCTCGACCATCTGGGTTATCATCCCCATGCTGCTGGGCGGGCTGGTGGTGTTGGCCATTCTGGGCGGTTTAATCTATGGGATGGCTCGCTTGCTAAATGCGCTTCCCTACTACACCGGCATCGCGCAGGAGTATGTCGTCCTCGCGCGCGGCTACATTGTCCGCGGGGCGGATATGGTGGTTAAACCGATTCTCAAACTAAATGAATGGCTTCAAACTGCAAAAGCCTTTTTTGAAAGGATCACTCCATGAAAAACACAAAATTGCTTTTGGGCGGCGCGCTGATTGGCGCCATGACCGGCTTGATCGCCGCCATGCTCATCAACCGCCGGGCAGAAAAGAACAAAAGCGAAACTGCCATCACAGCGGGCGAAGGCATTAAACTCGGCGTGCTGGTCTTTGGCTTGCTCCGCGCCATTGCCTCGTTGGGTGATGATTAACGGACGATGGACCATAGACGAAAGACCGAGGCGTAATAACCTCGGTTTTTTTATCCCAACCTTCAACCTTCAACCTGTAACCTTCAACCCCACATGGACTCCATCTCCAAACAAACCTACCGACGCTTCCTGCTCGGCTCACAGGGACTTTGGCCCGGTCGCCGTTACCGGGGTCTTGCTGGCGCCGAATCCGCTTTGAACCAGATGCAGGCCTTGCAACTCGACCCGCTGGTTATGGTTGCCCGTAGTCAGGACATCGCCATGTATGGGCGCGTGCTTGATTACAAGCCAGACCTGCTATATAAAATGGCATACGAAAAACGCAAAGCCTTCGATTACGGCGGCTGGTTGATGATGTATCCCATGCATGAATTTCCCTATTGGCGATTGCACATGAAGCATCGTCAGGAAAAAGGATTGCGGTACGAATCATTTACTCACCCGCCCAAGGACGTTATCAAGTTTGTTTTGGATGAGCTGCGGGAGAAGGGTCCGCTGGGGAACCGCGACATCGAAGGCGACGCCGTCAAAGCATGGAGCTATCGCGGGCGCAAGGAAACCTCGATAACGTTGTTCTATCTCTGGTTGATCGGCGAGGTGATGATCTCGAATCGCAAAGGCTTCGACCGTATCTACGATCTGCGCGAACGGGTCCTCCCGTCCGAGTTCGATTACGCCGCGCCTGAATCCGAAGCCGAGGATTTCTTTGGCAGAAAGATCATCTCCTTCTTGGGCATGGCGCGTGAGAACGGCTGGCGCATTGGCTGGAGTGAATTCATTCACCGCCAAGTGTCGATACAGGAAGGCAGACAGCGCATCGAGCGACTCATCGAAAAGGGAGAGGTTTCTCGTGTGCGAGTCGAAGGCTTGAAGGAAAACTTTCTCATCTTGAAAGGCGACCAAGCTCATCTCGCGGAGTTGGAGGCGGGGCGCGTCCCGAAGGCGTGGAAGCCCAAGTGCCCGACCACGGCTGAAGAGGTCACCCTTCTCGCTCCGTTGGAAATCGTCAGCGCCCGTGGTCGAGCGAAGCGGGTCTTCGATTTCGAGTATGTCTGGGAGGTGTACAAGCCCGCGCATCAGCGCAAGTGGGGCTATTACACGCTTCCGATTTTATACGGTGATGATCTTGTGGCGCGGCTCGACCCGAAACTGGACCGGGCGACGAATACGCTGCATGTTTTGGGTTTCTGGCTGGAAGACGACGCGCCAAAGGACGTGGCTTTCGCCGATGCGCTTGCAAACGGTCTAAAACGCTTTGCGGATATGGTTGGAGCGGAAAAGGTTGACCTTGCGGGAGTCAAACAGGCAAAACTTCGGGCACACCTCAAGACAGCCCTTAAAGGGTGAGTAATTTTTGCTTGACTTTGAGTCGCATACCATATATATTAAGCATCGTACGCCGGGCAAATTTATTTTTCAGTTTTTTTCATTTTTAAGAACACATTGAGATTTGCCTGGTAAACCCCAAAATATCGATTCGACAAAGCCAGACGCCTGGCTTTGTCGACATTCCATATAATGGGATGTCAGGGGCGGAATCGGAAGGATGCTAGTTCGATGTTTTCACGCGATCCGCAATCCCTGGAGCACGATCGTTCGCGCGAAAGCCAGACCCATGCGCAATATCTTTTGCTTGCCCTCAGCCGGGCAGCGCAGTCGATTCAGCGCGCGCACACTGCGGAGGATTTTTACTCAGCCGTTGGCAGGGAAATCCAATCTTTAGGCGGGAATGTTGCCCTTTTATTGCTCAATGATGACCGACAATCGTTTTCGATTGCCTATCTTTCATACGCGCCGGAGTTGATCCGCAAAGCGGAACAGATGACCGGGTTGTCCATGCGCGAGTACCGGCTTCCGATTGTGCCGGGCGGGATTTACGAGCGCACCCTTCAAGGCAGGGCGGCGGCATATGCCGAGTCGTCAATAGACATATTGAAAGAGGCGCTCCCGAAACCCATCCGGGCGTTGAGCAGTCCCCTATCAACGATCTTCAATTTACGCCAGAGTGTGGCTGCCTCTTTGTGGGTGGATGATGAACCATTGGGCATCCTGAGTGTGGACGGGGCGTTTTTGAACCGCGATGACCTGCCCGCCATAGATTCCTTTGCCGGGCAGATCGCAGCCGGGCTGTACAACGTCCGTTTGATGCAAAAATTGGAGGAGGAACTTGCCTCCCGCAAACTGGCGGAAGAGGCGCTCCGGATTTCGCAATCCACATTCGAGGGGATTTTCAACAGCGTTACCGAGACGATCTATATTCAGGATGAAAATGGCGTTTTTCTTGATGTGAATGCGAGCGCTGAGAAGATGTATGGCTATCCCCGTGAGCATTTCATCGGGCGGACTCCGGAGTTCCTTTCCGCGCCGGGTCGGAACGACCTTGTAAAAATTGCGGGATACGTAAACCAAGCGTTTCTGGGAGAGCCAGCCGAGTTCGAGTTTTGGGGTCTCAAAAAAGACGGGACGATCTTCCCCAAGGATGTGCGCCTCACGCCGGGTTTGTACTTCGGTAGAAATGCGGTCATCGCTGTTGCGCGTGACATCACTGAAAGGAAAAAGGCGGAGGAGGAACAGCGCGCCTCTGAAGCCAAGATACAGGCTCTCCTTGACTCTGTCCCGGATATGATATTTGTTTTGAGCCGCGAAGGGGAGTATCTTGATTACCATGCGGCAAGCAGTCAATTGTTGTATATGCTGCCCGCAGCCTTTTTGGGAAGGAACATCCGCGAGGTGATGCCTGCAAATTTGGTCGAGGCATATTTTTTGGCCCATGACCGGGTTTTGCAGACAGGTGAAAGCCAGTTGTTCGAGTACTCTCTCGATGTTGCCGGACAGAAACATGATTTCGAAGCGCAAATTGTCAACCACCTCGATGACCGTGTCTTGTGCGTCGTCCGCGATGTGACCGAGCGCAAGAAGATCCAAGACGCCATCCTTCAGGCGGAGCGGCGTTTTCGAGTGTTGATCGAGAATGCGCCGGACGGCGTGTCGCTGGTGGGTGTGGATGGGAAGATCAAATATGCCAGCCCGTCTGCCATGAGC
>DAOTXI010000408.1:0-9812 GCA_034435475.1 Anaerolineales bacterium | reverse complement strand
CAGGACCCGCGCCATTATTCCCTCGTCTCCGACCACATCAAGTTAAAGACCCGCAGTCTGCTCGGCGTGCCCATGCATATAAAGGAACAGACCATGGGCGTGCTGGAGGCGGTCAACAAAAAGCAGGGCGTTTTCAAGGAAAACGAGGTGACGGTGCTTTCCGTCATCGCCGCCCATGCCGCGATTGCGATCAACAATGCCCGCCTTTTCCGCGCCCGCCAGCAGGCATTGGAAAAAGTGCGGGTGATGAACGAGATCAAGAATAATTTCCTTGCCATCGCCTCCCACGAACTGCGCACGCCGCTGGGCATCATCATGGGCTATGCCGGTTTCCTGCAAGACGGGATGCACGGCGACCCGAAGGACCACGCCGGTCATGTGCTTGCGGCGGCATCCCAAATGCGCGCCCTGCTCGACGAGATGAAAAACCTGACCCTCCTGCAAACCGATGAGATGGATCTGAATCGGAGGAAGATTCCCTTGCAGGATGTCCTGAACACCGCATTGGATGGGATCAAATACGCCGCGGCTCGGCGGGACCTTTCGCTTATCCTTGCGTTTCGAGACGATTCCATCTTTGTGAATGCGGACCCCGAAAAGACCACGCTTGCCATCGTGAACCTGCTCAGCAACGCCATTCGTTTTTCGCCCGAGAAAAGCGAGGTTACTGTGGGCGCGATGGAACAGGGCCGGCAGGCGCTGGTGTGGGTGAAGGATCAGGGCATCGGCATCCCGGGGGATAAACTGCAAAAGGTTTTCGAGGAGTTCTATCAGATCGAGCCGCCGAACACGCGCCAATACGGCGGGTTGGGCATCGGCCTGTCGATTGCCAAAGGCATTATCGAAGCGCAGGGTGGGAAGATCTGGGCTGAATCTGAGGGCAAGGGACAGGGCTCCACTTTCAAAGTTCTCCTGCCGCTGGCGTGAGCCATTTTCAATAAATCCCCGCTTTCATTGACATTCCCCACCCCCTCAGGTAGAATAGCCGTCGCCTTTTGAACGATGGGCCTGTAGCGCAGTTGGGAGCGCGCCTCAATCGCACTGAGGAGGCCAGGGGTTCGAATCCCCTCAGGTCCACAGATTTACGATTGACGATTTTGGATTGACGATTGAAAAACCGCAATCCAAATCGTAAGTCTGAAATATAAAATCCAAAATCGTCCCGGGCCCATAGCGCAGTTGGGAGCGCGTCTCAATGGCATTGAGAAGGTCGGGGGTTCGAATCCCCCTGGGTCCACACAAAACAGTACGTCAAACTTAAGTTTGACGTACAACAAAAGTTAAAGCAGGAGTAGTAGGTCATCCTGTCAGCGAGAAGGGAGAGCGAGGTGTGAGCCCTTCACCGGCATCGAACAGGAATGCCAGATATCAAGACCGAACTCGCCTGACTGCCCCTGAGCAGCGTCGAAGGGAAGACTGCGCTGGTGAATCAAGTAGTCTGCGCCGGGAAGCCCGTTATAGCAAAAGAGAGCGTTTGAACATTGGAAGGTTGAATGTTGAAGGTGAGAACCTGCAACTTGAAACCTTTAAACCGTTCAACCGAATCCGGGTGGTACCGCGGAGCGCAAAGCGTCCTTCGTCCCTGATGTGGATGAAGGATGTTTTATTTTAGAAGGAGTATGAGATGGCGATCCCAAAATCGGAATGGATTTGGCACAACGGAAGTTTTATCAAATGGGACGATGCGAACGTTCATATTTCGACGCACGCTCTGCATTACGGTTCGAGCGTGTTCGAGGGCATCCGCGCTTATGAGACAAAGGACGGAACAGCCATTCTCGGTTTGATGCCTCACGTCCAGCGGCTGTTCGACTCATGCAAGATCGTCCGTATCGACCTGCCGTATGCGCAGGATGAAATCTCATCCGCCATCGTCGAGACCGTGCGGCGCAATGGGTTGACGTCGTGTTATATCCGTCCGCTGGCGTACAAAGGCGCGGGGACGATCACCCTGGATTGGCGCGGCTCTCCCACCGAATTTGCCATCATGGCTTTCAGATTTGGGCGTTTGTTGGGATCCGAAGGCGTGGAGCAGGGTGTGGATGTGATGGTCAGCAGTTGGCGGCGGATGGCTCCAAATACCCATGCGGGCATGTCCAAAGCCGGCGGAAACTACGTCAACTCGGGTTTTGTGACCATGGAAGCCAGCGACCTCGGTTACATGGAGGGCATTACGCTGGATATCAACGGTCACGTTAGCGAGGGCAGCGGCGAGAATGTGTTTGTAGTCTATCGCGGCGCGATCTACACCCCGCCTGTGGGGGCCTCGATCTTGATGGGCGTCAACCGCGGCTACATCATCACCCTGGCGCGCGAACTGGGATATGAAGTCCGCGAAGAAACGTTTCCGCGTGAGATGCTTTACGTGGCGGATGAGATATTCTTCACCGGGACCGCGGTGGAGGTGACACCCGTCCGCTCGGTGGATAAGATCAAGATCGGAAACGGCTCGCGCGGAGAAGTCACGAAGACGATTCAGGAGAAGTTCTTCGGCATCATCCGCGGCGACATCCCCGACCGGCATGGATGGATGACCCCGGTCAGGTGACAACGAGATCGCTTTCCCCTGCCGATTGAACGCAGGGCTTGTTATGACGAAAATAATGAAAGGAGGCACGTATGACAAAAGATAAGTTCATTCCATTCGAGGCTGTGTCCTGCCTTCTTGGGCGTCGAATCGCCAATGCCGCGCGCCTCCGGATCGTTTACGTTGAAGGTTGAAGGTTGAACCTGACAGTCGCTTTTTGAAATTTATATCGCGAGGTAAGAATGACTACGACGAAAAAGAAAAAAGAGATAAAAAAGAAACCGATAAAGAAAGCCGTGAAGAAGGTTGTAAAGAAGACGACCCCTGTATCCTCCCTGAAGGCGAAAAAGCCCGCCGTGAAGAAGATTGTGGCGAAAAAGCCCACAGCCAAAGCAACGGTCAAGAAGGCGAGCCAGCCCCGGGTTAAGAAAGAAGCGACGCCGAAGGCGACATCGTCCCCAGTGGAGATCATCCCGGCGCCGAAGGCTGCCATCATACCGGTGACTGAGAAGCCGAAAGCCATTGTCGCTGCGAAGAAAAAGGAAGAGCCCAGGGTGAAAGACCTGTCGTATAACCCCGGCAAGATTGAAAAGAAGTGGCAGGCAAAATGGGACGCCGATCAGCTCTACCGCTCGAAGATCGATCATAGCAAAAAGAAATTTTATGCGCTGACGATGCTGCCCTACCCCAGCGGCGATTTGCATATCGGTCACTGGTATGCGATGACGCCGTCGGATGCGCGCGCGCGTTACATGCGCATGAAGGGATTCAACGTGCTGTTCCCGATGGGCTTCGATGCGTTCGGTCTGCCCGCGGAGAATGCCGCCATCAAGAGCGGAATCCACCCGATGGTGCGCACACGCGACAATATCGTCAAAATGCGTCAGCAATTGCGCTCGATGGGCGCGATGTTCGATTGGGAACGCGAGGTGGTTTCGTGCGAGCCGGAATATTACAAGTGGACGGAGTGGTTCTTCATCCAGTTGTACAAACACGGGCTGGCGTATCGCAAAATGTCGCCGGTGGATTTTTGCCCGAACTGCAACACAACTTTGGCGCGTGAGCAGGTTTGGGGCGACGACCGTCACTGCGAACGCTGTGAAACGCCAGTGATCAAAAAGGATTTGGAACAGTGGTTCTTCAAGACCACCCAATACGCAGATGAACTGTTGCGCTTCGACGGTATAGACTGGCCCCAAACGGTGAAGACCCTGCAAACGAATTGGATTGACCGCAGTGAAGGCGCATCGGTGATCTTCAAGACCGAAATTGGCAACCACGATGTGGAGATCTTCACCACCCGCCCCGATACGTTGTGGGGCGCAACCTTTATGGTCTTTTCACCAGAACATCCATTGGTGGATGAGATCACGACCGCCGAAAACAAAGCCGCGGTGAACGAATATAAAGCGCAAGCCGCGAGACAATCGGATATTCAGCGCGGCGCGTTGGATAAGGAAAAGACCGGCGTGTTTACCGGCGGATACGCCATCAACCCGGTCAATGGCGCGCGCATCCCGATCTGGATCGCGGATTATGTTTTGATGTCCTACGGCACGGGCGCCATCATGGCGGTTCCTGCCCACGATGAGCGCGACTTTGCCTTTGCCAAAAAATATGACCTGCCCATTATCCCAGTGATCCTGCCTGAGGGGCAGAGTGAAGCGGTGGTGGGCGATGTCGCCTACATCGGTCCCGGAACCATGGTCAATTCTGGAATCCTGGATGGAACCAAAGTCAACACCGAGAAAGGGCGCAAGAATCCGAGCATCGCCGCCGTCATTGACTGGCTGCAGGAAAAAGGTGTTGGCAAGGAATCGGTCAACTATCGTTACCGCGACTGGTTGATCTCGCGCCAGCGTTATTGGGGCTCGCCCATCCCAATGGTGAATTGTCCCATCCACGGTTGGAATCCCGTGCCCGAAGACCAGTTGCCCGTGACATTGCCCGAAGATGTGGAGTGGAAGCCAACCGGCGAATCTCCACTGAAACTGCACCCGACCTGGAAGCACACCACCTGCCCCATCTGCGATGGACCCGCCGAACGCGAGACCGACACGATGGATACCTTCATGTGTTCGTCGTGGTATCACCTGCGTTATCTGTCGCCGAAATTCGACAAGGGTCCCTTAGACGAGGAAGAATACAACTACTGGATGCCCGTGGATACCTACACCGGCGGCATCGAACACGCCACCATGCATTTGCTGTACACGCGCTTCTTCCACAAAGCCTTGCGCGACATGGGAATCACCGAAGGTCACGAGCCGATGACTCAACTGCGCAATCAGGGCATGGTGCTGGGCGAGGACAACGAGAAGATGTCGAAGAGCCGCGGTAATGTGATTGCCCCCGACGTACTGGTGGATAAATACGGCGCCGATACCGTCCGTGCTTACATCATGTTCTTTGCGCGTTGGGAGATGGGCGCACCGTGGGACTCGAAAGGTATTGAAGGAAGCGCGAGATGGATCCGCCGTGTGTGGACTCTATTCACGGATCAAACCGGACCTGTAACTGCCTCTGACGAAACGAAAAAGAATCTACGCCGAAAGGTTCACCAAACCTTGAAGCGCGTCACCCGCGATTTCGAAAATTTCGATTTCAATACCATCGTCTCTTCGCTGATGGAATTGCTGAACGAAATGTATAAAGCCCGCGAAGCCGGAGCCGCCGGTTCGGATGAATGGAAGGAAGCGCAGGAAATCTACCTGAAGATGATGGCGCCCGTCACGCCGCACGTCGCCGAAGAACTGTGGACCGAACACCTCGGCAAACCGTACTCCATCCACACCCAATCTTGGGCGCAAGTGGACGAAGCTGCCGCCAAAGATGATTTCATCGAAATCCCGGTTCAGGTTAACGGCAAGGTGCGTGACCGTGTCAGAGTTGCGGCAGAGGCGGGCGAAGAAGAGATCAAGTCTGCGGTCATGGCGAGCGAGGTCATCCAAAAACAACTGGAAGGCAAAGAGCCGAAGAAAGTGATCGTGGTGAAGGGTAAGTTGGTGAGTTTGGTAGTTTAGTCTGGCAGTTTTATAGTCGAACCCCTGAAGGTCTTGCGGCTTTCAGGGGTTTTGTGTTATCAGGAAGGGGATGAAAACTCAACCTCGTCTTCTGTTCAACTTGCATTGGATGACCGTGATTTTGCTGGCAGCCTCCGCAATTTTCGCCAGGCAAAAAGAGATAGACGGGCTGCCGCTCAACACGCACATGATCGTCGGGTTTGCATTGACGTTTGTCATGGTGATCCGTTTTGCAGCTCATTTTGCATCCCCAAACTACAACGAGACAAATCTGGTGGACCGGGTTCTTTATGCAGGTCTGTATATCGCTGTATTCTTCGTCCTTGGCATGGGCGCGTGGGTCGCGTATCAAAGAAACCTGCTCGGATATTTGCTTGACCCTGTGACTGCAATTGGAAGGGGAAGCTTCAAACTCCTTGCAGACATTCATCGGTTTGCATGGCAACTGACCTTTGGGTGGGTACTTCTGCATGTCGGCAGGATAGTATTTCGCCGGTTAAAAAGGGTTTTCCGAACCTAAGCGGGGTTTTGATACATGGGCGATATGGGGATGTTTTCAGTAAGATTCAACCTTGTCCATCCAATCCATGTAAAAAAGCATGATGATTACGCAGCCTTCTTCTTGCGGATCAGGAAAAGGGGAATCAAAAATAACGGCAGAGAGATGACCAGCCCGATCAGAAAGCTGCCGCCGAACGAACCGCCGATGGCGGCAATCGCATATTCACCGTTGTCAATGATGTCAGTGGAGCCGTCGGGAAAATAGCAAGTGATTTCGACCGTGTAACCGGTCGTACCGTTGGGGTCTGATGTGGTCGGTGTGGATGCGCCTTTGTCAAGCGAGGTGCTTTCTGCGCCGGGGCAGTACATGGCAACGGCGATGCGCTCACTGAAGTTGGGGATGACGAACAGGGTGGGTCCCAGCATGAAGGTGGTGACGAAAAGAATGCCGCTGGCGAGAAAACAAATCAGCGCCCAGCCTATGATACGCGCGATCCAAACGTCCTTTGACGTGTTCAGTTTCATGGTTCACCTCTAATGAATGAAGTATGCAGACACTATAACACCGGAGTATCACATAAAAGTGCGGGGGCTTGACGCATCTCTTTTTTGCCCGTAAGATAAGCCCCGCGATAGAACATTAATTCACCACAAAGATTTTCCTTTGTGTACCTTTGCCTGCACCGTGCAACAGGCACGCGTGTGACACTTCGTGGTTAGAGGAACTTACATGGAACTAGGTATCGTACGAAAAATAGACATCGACACCGAAATGCAGCAGGCGTATTTGGATTACGCCATGTCTGTCATCGTGTCTCGTGCCCTGCCTGATGCGCGTGACGGCATGAAGCCGGTGCAGCGCCGCATCTTATATGCGATGTACGACATGGGCATTCGCAATGATTCGCCATACAAAAAGTCTGCGAGAATCGTGGGGGAGGTGTTGGGTAAATATCACCCGCATGGCGACTCGTCGGTATATGAGGCGATGGCTCGCCTGGCGCAGGACTTTTCGATGCGCACCATGCTGGTGGATGGACAGGGCAACTTCGGTTCGGTGGATGGCGACCCGCCCGCCGCGACGCGTTATACCGAAGCAAGGCTTACTTCTGCTGCGCTCGATATTTTGAACGACCTGAATAAAAATACCGTTGACTTCACAGCCAACTTCGACGACACGCTTGAAGAACCAAGTGTGCTGCCTGCTGCGATTCCGAATCTGCTCGTGAACGGCGCGACAGGTATCGCCGTGGGTATGGCGACTTCGATCCCGCCTCATAACTTAACTGAAGTTGTGGACGCCCTCGTGTTCATGCTCGAACGCTGGGAGCAGCTCGACGATATCGACGTCGAGCAGTTGATGAAGTTCGTCAAGGGACCGGACTTTCCGACCGGCGGTCTCATCATCGAAGAAAAGGGGGATGAAGGCATTGAGTCCGCGTACGGCTCGGGGCGCGGACGAATCACCGTTCAAGCCAAGGCGCACATCGAAGAGATGGAACGCGGCAAGAGCCGCATCATCGTCTCTGAACTGCCGTACATGGTCAACAAGTCCAGTCTCATCGAACGTATCGCGGAACTGGCGCGTGATGGTCATCTCGAAGGTCTTTCGGACTTGCGCGATGAATCCGACCGCCAGGGCATGCGCATCGTCCTTGAGTTGACCAAGAACGCCGACCCCAATTTCGTTTTACGCGACCTGTACAAGCGTACTCCGATGCAGACCACCTTCAGCATCAACCTGCTGGCATTGGTGGACGGTGAGCCGCGCACGTTAACCCTCAAGCAGGCATTGCGCGTCTATTTGGAACACAGGCTAACCGTCATCAAGAGGCGCGCGCAATTCGACCTGGAAAAAGCCAAGGCGAGACAACACGTTCTCGAAGGATATCTTGTCGCGCTTAAGAATCTCAACGAGATCATCGAACTGATTCGCTCCGCACCGGATGTGGAGACGGCTCGCGCCAAACTGATGAAGCGTTACAAGCTGACGGAGATCCAGGCGAACGCGATTCTCGATATGCAGTTGCGCCGTCTTGCCGCGCTCGAACGCAAGAAGATCGAAACCGAATACAAGGAAGTGACCGCAACCATTGCGGAGTTGACCAAACTCTTGAAGACTCCCAAGTTGATGCGCGGCGTGGTGGCAGATGAACTGCAAAAAGTGAAAGCCGCCTACGGTGACCGCCGTCGCACGCAGGTGGTCAGCGTGAAGGAAGGCGCGAAGGCAGGTTCTGCCATTACAGCCAGCCAACTGCCCCACGCATCCGTATGGATCGGCGTGACCGATGATGGTTTGGTCTCGCGCACCGCGGACGAAAAACAGCCGCGTCACTCCGGCAACGATGCGCCGAGATTTTTGGTGAAGGCATCCACTACGGATACGATCTACTTTGTGAGCAAACTCGGCAAAGCCGCCGCGGTCGCCGCGCACTTGATTCCCGAAGCAAGCAAGATGAGTCAGGGCATTGCTTATTACAAGGTCTCGCCGTTGAGCGATACGGATACGCTGGCTGCGGTGTTTGCATTGCCTGCCAATAAATCTTCGTTGGGTGAAGAGATTTGTGTGCTCACCGCCACGCGCTTCGGCATGATCAAGAAGAGTCTCGTCACCGAGTTGCCCGGTCCATCGTCGCAGACGTTTGCGTTGGTCAAGGTGAACGAAGGGGACAAGCTCAATACGGTTGCGATCACAGATGGGAAGAAAGAAATTTTGCTCGTCACAGCCAGCGGTATGGCAATCCGCTTCAAGGAAGATGACGTGCGCCCGATGGGGCTTGTCGCAGCGGGCGTGAACGGTATGAAACTCGAAGACAAGGACGAAGTCGTTGGCGCGGAAATCCTGCCTGCCGAAGGCGATATCTTCCTGCTTACCAACGACGGCAAAGCCAAGCGTGTAGACCAGAAAGACTTCCCCGCGCAGGGACGTTACGGCAAGGGTGTGGTGGCTTGGGATATGCCGGGTAAATCCACGCTGGCGGCGGTTGCTTCTGGCAAGCCGAATCATGTGGCGACCATCCACATGAGCAAGGGCGCGCCGAAATCCACGAGATTGGATGCCGCCGGTCTGCGCAAACGCGCCTCCGCAAAGGGTGATGTGGTGGTCGAGGTCAAGCCGGGCGAGGGTATCACGTCTCTGGCAGTGGGGTGGATGCTGGAGAGTTATGTGACATTGTCCCCGAAGGGGAAGGTGGCGAAGGAAGGGGTGAAGAAGGAAAGTGGAAAGCGCCGCCCTGAGCGTGTCGAAAGGAGGAAAGTGCAAAGTGGAAAGACATCATCCTCAAAGGGGAAAAAGCCTGCAAAGAATGCCGCCAATCCTTCCGCGAAGGCAAAGGCTAAACCGGCGAAGAAATCAAAGCCGGTAAAGAAGAAAAAGAAATAATGAAAACAGCCCCGCTATACGGTGGGGCTGTGTGTTACTCGAATATATGTCATGCTAATAATTCGTCGTTCTATCGATCAATCCGCGCTCGCGGGCAATGCCATCGCACCATCGGAAGACGAGCACGCTGACTGTGCCGAATAAAAGACTTAAAGCCGTCAGCACACCCAGGATTTGCAAGTCACTGAAATTTGCCAGTGTAGGGAATGCCGCCGCCACATTCCCCACCAATGACCGGCGCAAGAGCTCGAGCCAGTAGGTTGTGGGCATAAAGTAGCCAATCGGTTGCAGCCATTCGGGCAGGACATTCAAAGGGAAGATCGCGCCGCTGAAGATATACAACGCCCCCGCTGTCGCTTCACCGATGAAACCCTCGTGG
>DAOTXI010000407.1:0-2404 GCA_034435475.1 Anaerolineales bacterium | reverse complement strand
GTCCCAATCCGCTCGCGCCGTGGACGGCGCCGCCCCAGTTATGCGGCGTTTTGATGAGCGGCCGGGAGCATCCCCTGGCAACGGGAATCTCCGCATGTAGAAATTCCAAAATCGCCAGGGCATTGCGCGTGGTCTTGTCGATGCCCACATTGCCGTGGACGGTGGTAATGGCTTCGAGTTTGATCTCCGGTGAAGCCAGTATGAGCAGAATTGCCAGCGCGTCGTCTGCGCCGGGGTCGGTATCGAGGATGATTCGGGTTGGGGCCATAATTTCCTGTAGGGGCGGGATTTCCCCGCCCAATTTGTGCGGTATTCGTAAACAAGGCGAGGGGACCTCGCCCCTACGCGATAAATTTTTCCACTTCTTCTTTTGTCGGTAATGAGGGTTGGGCGCCGAACCTGGTTGTTGCCAGTGCGCCGCAGGCACAACCGTAACGTACGGATTCTTCGATGTCCTTTGCGTAGGATGCGCTCTCTTGCGCATCCGTCGGCATTTGAGAACGCCGACTACGCATAATCATGTTTGATGCAAACCCTCCAATGAACGCGTCACCTGCGGCGGTGGTATCAACCACGTCTACTTGATACGTGTCTACTTGTGTTGCTTGTCCATCTGTCACCAACAATGCGCCTTTACTGCCAAGCGTCACGATCACGGTTTTCACACCCTGCTTGAGAATTTCTTTTGCGGCTATTTCAGCAGATGGCACATCATTGACCGGTAAGCCTGTTAGCAACGCCAACTCGCTTTCGTTGGGGATGAGGATGTCCACATGGGCAAGCAATTCAGCGGGAATTTCACGGGCTGGCGCCGGGTTGAGGATGACCGTTGCGCCTTTGGCTTTGTATCGCTTTGCCGCATGGAAGGCAACCTCCATCGGGATTTCAAACTGCAAAAGCAAAACCTTCGCGTCCGGCGCGGATTCGACATCGTTTGACGAAACTTTTCCGTTTGCGCCCGGCGAGAGGACGATGCTGTTCTGCCCGTTCGCATCCACCACGATGATGGCTGTGCCCGTTGCAGCTTCATCCACAAGCACATGAGATGCATCCACATGATTCGATTTGAGATTTTCGACGAGGAACGGACCGAAGCTATCGCTCCCGACCCGCCCGACCATGGCAACATCGGCGCCCTGCCTTGCCGCCGCCACGGCTTGATTCGCGCCCTTGCCACCGGGGATGATCTGCAAATCGCCTCCGCTGATGGTTTCGCCCGGCTGTGGAAAGCGCGGCGATTTGACCACAAGGTCTGCGTTGAGCGAGCCGATCACAACGACATCGTACTTTAGTGTATCTGCCATGCGCGTTATTTTACATCGTTAAAGGCTTCGGCGAAAAAGTCGGTCATCCGTTCGGCGTATTCCTCCGGTCTGTGGCGCGGACCGTCGCAATGAGTCGCTTCGGGGATAACCCATGTCTGGGCGTTGGGTCCAGCCAGGGCGGCGAAGCGAAGCGTGAACAAATCCGCTTCACTGCCCAACAGCGGACGATCCATCCCGCCGCCGATGAACGTCACCGGGCGCGGGGCAATGTCTGGCAAAACATCCGTCATCGGGGCGGGGGCTTCGATGTCGAGTTTGACGGTGTACAGCCAGTCGAGAAAATAATTGGTTGTGACGATGAGGGTGAGGATGGGATTTTTGAACATCGGCGCATCCTGCGCGCGGACGGGGGAGTTGCCGTCGCCCCAGGCGGCTTCGATCTCAGGGTAAAGCGCCGCGCCATATACGGCAATATCCGCACCGGTGGAACAGCCCGCCGCGCCGATGTGTTCATTTGGATTTTGCGAATGGATGAATTGAACCGCGGCTTTTATATCGCGGGTGTCCTCCCAGCCATAGGAACGGTACTCGCCGCCGCTTTCGCCGCTGGCGCGTTCATCGTACATCAAGACGCCGAACCCGGCTTTGGTCAAGTGTTTCGCGTGCCAGGTCATACCGGTGCGATTGCCGCCATAGCCATGCAGCAGGATGACCGTCCCGCCGTTTTGCGAAGGTGTGAACCAACCTGCCAGAGTGACGCCGTCTTCGCTTGTGAACGTGACTTCCTCCACTTCGATGCCGAGGTCTGCGGGGATGTTCACTTCGCTGGGGGCTGGAGCCGTTTCGGTGATGACAGAGTAAACCGCGCGTTCCACACCAAGGAAGAAAGCCAATAGCAGAAAAACACCGACCCCGAATCCCAGCACCCGCGCCAGGCGGGCAAGGATGTTGACGATTCTCCCGCCCAGGGTTGTGGGGCTTTCAATATTTGCCGTTTGAGTTTTCGACCTGCGTTTGATTTGGTAAAAGACGGCCAGAAAGAAGATCAAAATAAAAACGAGTTCGCCGATGGTCCAAATAATTTGAAGCGGCATGCGAGTTCCTCCTCGATGGAACTCTTGCAAAAGTCTCCAAATGAA
>DAOTXI010000406.1:0-7762 GCA_034435475.1 Anaerolineales bacterium | reverse complement strand
GGACGTGATCCAATCCCAGCGTGAACAGGCGTGAGACATGGTCGTCGTCTATCGAGTAAAAGACCTGCCTGCCCGATTTGCGCGCACGGACGAGATGCATTTGCCGCAACCCGCGCAGTTGATGGGAGACGGCGGATTCGGTCATACCGAGTCCATCCGCAAGGGCGCGCACGCTCTTTTCGCCGTCCATGAGCAGGGCGATGAGACGGATGCGGCTCGCGTCGCTGAGGGCGCTGAAGAGTTCGGCGAGTTTGATGGCTTTGAGTTCGGTGAGTTTCATGGTTGAATATATGAGCAAGTATTCATATATTATGATAAAAAAGGAACCCTGTCAATATGATATTTGACAGGGTTTGTTCTTGATATTACGGTTCGCAGGTAAATGTGCTCAGATATGCGCTTTCCACTCCTTCACGGACGGCGCAGAGTTGTTGCGAGTTGACGCTATCGCCATACACGAACTCGAAACCCGTCTCTGCCGAGTTGATCCACAGCGAGAGTTCCCCGCGTTGGGTTGATTCGCCGTTTGCCCGCCAGCCTTTGCCCCAATTCACAACGCCGGTGAAAGATTCATAGACTCTGTCTTCTCCATTGTATAAATCGCCGGTAACATTTCCCCCGGTCTGGGTCAGGATCATATAACTGCCCGGCAGAAAAACGGATTTGGATGGGACAATCCATTTGCCGCTAAAGCCGCAGCCAGCGGGGAGTTCCATATCTGCGCCGCGAATGCCGCAGAAGGACCGGTCTGTGGTTATGGACTTAAACGCATTCTCACCATCGAGAACAAGCGTAAAGCCGCCTAGTATCTCTGTATCAAAGACCGCTTCACCGTTCTCGTTGAGACGTCCGGTGAAGGTCTCATTCCAAAAGCCGCCATACCCTTCGATATTACCGGTCAGTTCGTTCCCGTTTTGCACAAAGTTGATCGTGCCAAGGTTGCTCGTCCATGTGCCGGCGAAGCTGTCGGCTGGCAGGGATGCGGGTCCGCAGGCGGGGAGGGAAATGCTCGCTATCAGGAGCAGGATCCCATTCCAAAGGTGTCGTTTCATTTTTTGCATTTTCCTTGTGGTTACTTTATCTGCGCCCCGCCGAATGGACAATCCGACAAAATGGGGATGAAAAAATCTAAGGTCGCCCAAGAGGAGACCGTAGATTTGAGGTTACCAATCACTTACGTATAGACGATTGCCCGTTCCAATGATCTTGCATCCTTGTGAACAGATTGCGATTTCTTAAAGAAACCGTCTCCTCTAGCATTATAACAAACTTTCCACAAGCCTCCACACCTGAGCCACCACGAAGGTGACAATAAAACCCAGGATCACTGGCGAGACCGCTGCAATCCACGTCCATTTTTTGCTGCCCGTTTCCTTGTAGATCGTGTAGATGGTGGTACTGCACGGGTTGTGAATCAGGCTGAACAGCATCAAATTGACCGCAGTCAGCAGGGTCCAACCGCCGGTTTGCAGGAGCGATAACGTCTGGGCGTCGGAATCGAGTTCGAACATGACGCCTGCGCCAGAGCCGACTCCGGTCGCGCCTGTAACCAGCACGGTCAACATCAGGATGGTGGGGATGACGATTTCATTGGCAGGGATGGCGACGATGTACGCCAAAAGGATGACGCCGTTAAGACCGAGGAGCAAGCCGAACGGATTCATGAAATTGATCAGGTGACCCGCAATGCTGTTCCCTCCGATGACGATGTTGGAAGCCAGCCAGATAACCGCGCCCGCGGGCAGGGCAAAGGTCACTGCCCGCCAAAGCACGATCAGCGTGCGGTCAATGATGGATGTATAAATGGTCTGCCAGATGCGCGGCGGGCGGTAGGGCGGCAGTTCCAAACTAAAGGTCGAGACTTCGCCCTTCAACACGGTGCGCGAAAGCGCCCATGAAGAGACGAACGTCAGCAATACGCCCAGAACCGCAATGCCGACGACCGCCAATGCAGAGATCAATCCGCCCAGGTGGGCAGGGACCAATGCGCCCACAAAAAGGGATGCGATCAATATCTGCGTGGGCCAGCGGCCGTTGCAAAGCGCGAAGTTATTGGTGAGGATGGCGATCAGCCGTTCGCGCGGACTGTCAATGATGCGCGTTGCGACCACGCCCGCCGCATTACAGCCAAACCCCATCGCCATGCTCAGGGATTGTTTGCCGTGCGCCCCCGCCTTCCGAAATAGGTTATCGAGGTTGAAAGCCACACGCGGCAGATAGCCAAAATCTTCAAGCAATGTGAAGAGGGGAAAGAAAATCGCCATTGGCGGCAGCATCACGCTGATGACCCAGGCGGTTGCGAGATACATTCCGTCCAGCAGAAGCCCATCAATCCACCACGGGACGCCGATGCTGGCAGAGACGCCTTTCAAAAATGGATGAACGGTATCGAGCAGCAAGGTTGCCAGCATGGAGGATGGCACGTTCGCGCCCGAGATCGTCAGCCAGAAGACGATGGTCAGTAAAAGGATCATCAGCGGGAAGCCCCAGGTACGGCTGGTGACCAATTTGTCAATCGTCCGGTCGAGATCGAAGCGCGGTTTTTTATCCGGACGGATGACCGCGCGGTCCGCGATCTGTGACGCGTCGGTGTAAATGGATTCCATCAACTTCTCGTGGAAGTCCGCGCCGATCTCCCAGCGCAGCGATTGGGCGTTGTTTAAGATTTCTTCGTGATTATTTAAAGGATACGTTGTCATTTGTTTCTCCATCTTGAAGCGTAGGGCGCGTTCTCTTACGCGCCTATTGGCGTTAGAGAACGCCAATTACGCTTCGATATATGCTATTGATTTCCGATTACCTGTAACTGCGCGGCGCGCGCCTCAATACTGCCGTGGGTCAGGTCGCCCAGCTCGCCTTTGCGCATGGCTTCTGCGATCCGCTCGTCGCCGTCGAGCAGGCGCAGCGCCACCCAACGCGCATTCGGCAGATCAGGGTATGCCGACTCAATGCGCGCGGTTAACTGTTCAACGGCTCGTTTAAGTTCAGGTGAAACATACTTCACGCGATACGGCTTGCCAGCCACTTCGCCTTTTGCCACCTCGCTAACCGCCTGCAAGAGTTCGGGGATTCCCTCTCCCTGCCGCGCAGACATGGGGACGACGGGAACGCCCAAATCACGCGCGAGGCGTCTTTCGTCAATTTGAAGCCCATGGCGCTTTGCTTCATCCATTAAGTTCAAAGCCACCACTACACGGTTGGTGATCTCTGAAACCTGCAAAACAAGATTCAAATTTCGTTCAAGCCGTGTGGCATCCACAACCACAATGGTCACATCCGGCTGACCGAACAAAATAAAATCGCGCGCCACTTCTTCATCAAGACTCGTCGCCAACAGCGAATACGTGCCGGGCAGGTCTACCAGTTTGTATTTATTATCGCCGTATAAAAAACCACCTTCGGCGCGAGTCACGGTTTTGCCGGGCCAGTTGCCCACATGTTGGCGCAAACCCGTCAGCGCATTGAAGACCGTGCTTTTCCCTGTGTTGGGGTTGCCCGCCAGCGCTACGACAAAATCGAAATCGGTCATATCCACGCCGAGTTTTTTGAGCGCAGCCGCATTATGCACGGGGCAGGTCTCGCACGCGGCGGATGTGGTTTGAGTTTGTGTTGTCATTGTGTTTCCTCTTTCGTGATCAAGATCATATCTGCCTGCGATTTGCGCAATGCGATCATCGCGTCGCGGATGCGATACGCCGACGGGTCACCCGCCGCGCTGTTCATTTCGTTTGAAACAAGCGTACCAGGCAAGACGCCCAAATCCATCAGGCGGCGACGTTCTGCCCCGCGAATGCGATGCGACAACTGGACGACTCTGCCCGACTCGCCTGGTCTGAGGCTGGACAACGCCTCTCCCTTGACCTGAGCCTGTTGCGGCGCTTCAGGCATTTCCATCACTGCGATGTTTGCCGCCACGATCGGCGCGACGACATGCTCATCGCCATCCGCCCAGAAGCGCACGCGTTGCGGCGACGACTCGATCAGACGCACGACCTGCCCAATATGCAATCCCTCTGCCACGATCTGGGCATAGACGGTTTCAGGTTCATCCTCAAGATGAATGATACGGGCAGGTTTATCGAGATTCAAATTTGTAAGCAGAATTCGTTGCGGTTCGACCATGTGTCCGCTGGCAGTAGGGATAGGGTCGCCGTGCGGGTCGTGAGTGGGGTTGCCGAGGTGGGCTGCAAGCTGGTTGGCAGATTCAGCTGTCAGCGTATGTTCGAAGCGTTCCGCGCGGTCGTGCCACTCGGTCTCTTCGTAGCCCGTTTCGTCTGCGAGATAGCGTTCATACAAGCGATGCGCGCGGATCATCCGCAGGGCATACTCGCGCCCGGCAGGCGTCAGGCGAATATCTCCGCCTTCGAACTGCAAGAGGTCGTGCGCTTCCAAATTGTTAATGACCCTGGTCACTTCATCCGGGCTGACCTTAAGCGCCCCTGCAATGCTGTTGACCGATGGTTTGTCGCCATGGGTCTCGCATTGATGGATATGCTTGAGCGCATCTTCTTGTAAAACTTTCGCGGTTAACTTTTGTCCGCGCTGCCATTGCCAGAACCAGCCGCGTTCAGGGCGAAAGACAACCCAACCCGCTGCGAGTATGGCAAATGTAATAACGAGCGAGATCATAGAATCAAGCATAGTACTTTTCCTTTTCTACAGTATGTTTCATGGATTACCTCCGATTTTTGGTAAGAATTTCCCAGTCCGTTTCATATATTCGCGGTATTCATCGCCGAATTTCTCAATGAGATTTGCCTCTTCTTTCGGGGTGCGGACTGCCATGGCAATGAATGCAAGGACGCCAAATAATGCGATGAACCAGTTGTCTGCCATCATCCCGAATGAGACGATGAAGGATGACCCAATGGTGTAAAGTGGATGCCTCACCCAGCGATAAATTCCACGGGTGGAGAGCTTGTGTTCCCTGCGCGTCGCGCTGACGGGCGTGATTCCGCTGCCGATGCTGCTAAACAGCCAGTAGATTCCGAACACGCAAAGGATGCCGATGCCAACGCCGAGCCAGCGCGTCCATTCGGGCAAGCCGATCTTGGACCACGCCATCCACGCCGGGTTGATGAGATACACAAGCGGACTCAGCCAAAGGACTAGCCCGCCAATGCGGATGACATTCATCATCACAGAGCCATCGGCTTTGCGGGAAAGTTTTTCCCCCGATTCTCTATCCGCTTTGAGGCGGAAGTAGAAGGAGATGCCCATACCTGTAAAAAGGATCAAGGCGGCTAAAATGCGGAAAATGTTTTCGTTCATGTTTATTTCTCACCTTTCATTTTTGCGATTACTTCTAAATATTTGTCGTGCGGTTCGGCGGTCAAGCCGTTGATTCCATGTTTTGGGAAATACACGCCATGCAAATAGACTTGCCCGACGGTCATTAGTGCGATCATTCCCCAGAACCCATATCTGCTGAATAAAATGCCGATAGCAGCCAAAACGCCCACTACGATGAAAAGTTTGGTCACTCTTTTTTGAATGGGTACATGCTTTTCAAAATTATTGAATACAACAAAATATGCCAGGCTTGCCACTGTCAAGACGATGAGAATTTCCGTCAGGCTGACGGCGGGCAATGACGGGAATAAAACAGCCTGTTCGATCATGTATTTATCTTTCTTCTATAAAGATCTTGCTCGTGATGTTCAACCCGAGAACGGCTGTCTTTTTTCTGACTTTGATGGTGAGGTTATGGTCAAAGGGAGAGTAGTCGGTCACTTCGACTTCCGCGCCGGGGATCAAACCCAGGCTTTCAAGATAACGAAGCAGATCGGTATCTGCAGCTTTAACACATTTCAAAATGCCGCTTTGTTTCGGGCGCAAAGAAGAAAGCGGCGCCGAATTATCGGTTGGCATTTTCAGATCCTCGGTGGGAATCAGTTCTCCATGTGGGTCGCGGGTGGGGTGTCCCATGGCGGCGGCAATACGCCGTTCAAAATCTTCCGAGATCACATGTTCAAGCCGTTCGGCTTCCTCATGCACTTCATCCCAGGAATAGCCTAACGTTTGCACCAGCCAGGCTTCCAATAAACGGTGATGCCGAATCACTTCAAGCGCGGCGCGTTTACCGGTGGGGGTTAGGGTCACACCTTGATGTTTTTGATACTCCAATAGAGCGGGTTTTTCCGCCGCCAGTTTTTGAATCATGCCGGTCACTGAGGCGGGTTTGACCTTCAACTCGCGGGCGAGGTCGTTTGTGCTGGCGGGCTGTCCGCTTTCTGTCAGCTCGTAAATGCGTTTGAGATAATCTTGAATGGATGTGGAAGGTTTCATTCTTATTTCCAAAGTGTGATTGTCGTGCAGGCGAAGAATGCCATATACGCAATGTTGAACCCCGCGCCTTCCGTCCAATCACGGATGAACTGCGGCAGGATGCGTTTGGCAATCATCCAAACGAGGGTCATGGTGAGGGGATTTATCGCAGCCATCCAAACCGGAAAGGCTGTCCTTCCGGAAGCCACCAGCGCTGAAAACAAAATGGACGCGATCACAATAAAGAGCAACAGCGGCACATACGTAATGATGAGGATTTTTTTATGCCGTTCGATCATTCCCGCAATCACTGGCTGGGATTTTTCATCCACCTCGTTCAACGCATGGACATATTCGCCCATGTAGAAGAATGACCCATGCACGAACGCCCCGATGACGGAAGCGCTTCCGAACAACCCGAAAGTTGCCAGCGCCGCCCAGGCGTTAACTCCGCTCAAGCCTTGGTATGCGTGCCAGAACCCAAGCAGGATCAGCGGTGTCGCAAAAACCCCGATCAGCGCGCCCCACATCAAGCGGGTGGGGGAGAGCACGACCATCTTTTCCGCGTCCGAAAGCAGTTTCGCAAAAGGTTTGAGCTTTGGGTAATCTTCAAGGTCGGCCTTGGACGCCAGTAACAGCACATCGCCGACAGCGTAGATTGTTGCGCCAATGAATGCCAGAATTCCAGCAAGGTTTAAGGGGAGGAGTTTCATAAAAATTAGGTTCGCCTAAATTATTTTATTTCTAATCCTAATTTTTGTCAAGAGGGTGCATGAATATTTGCATGGCTGCAGAAAAGCCATGTATTGTCGTTTATTGGTGGGTATAATCCGAAAGCGGAGCATTTTTATGACCCTCTTATCCGAAATCAACGAACAACCTGATCGAATCAAAAACCTGCTTTCGTCGCAAAGGAAAAATGTGGAAAAGATCGCGGCTGAAATTCAGAAGCGCGATGTTCGTTATGTGTTCCTGGCTGCGCGAGGAACATCGGATAATGCGGGGCGTTATGCCAATTATCTGCTGGGCGGGGTAAATGGGCTTCCACTGGCATTGGCGACGCCTTCGTTGTTTACCTATTACAAGAAACCGCCTGTTTTGAAGGACGCACTTGTCATCGGTATTTCGCAATCGGGAAAATCGCCGGATATTGTCAGCGTGTTGCAGGAGGGGAGACGTCAGGGTTGCATGACGCTGGCGATCACGAATGAGGTTTCCTCACCGTTGGCTCAAGCTTCTGATTTTGTTCTCGATGTTAAGGCGGGACCGGAGAGGGCTGTGGCGGCGACAAAGACCTACACTGCCGAATTGACTGCGATTGCGATGCTTTCTGCCACATTGCGCGGAAGCAGGAAACAATGGGCGGAGTTGGGGAAAGTTTCCGGTTGGATGAAGGAAGCGCTTAAGCAAAACGATTTCATCGCCGAAGCGTCCCAGCGCTACCGGTACATTGACCAGACCGTCGTGCTGGGGCGCGGGTTCAATTACGCCACGG